>MWCV01000001.1 GCA_002070215.1 Chloroflexi bacterium ADurb.Bin180
CCCGCCGGCCAGAATGTCGCGTGAGGATGAGGAGCTCATCCTCGACCAGGCTCACCAGATGACTCACTATCGGCGCTACTCGGACCGCCGCTTCTACAAGGGCACAGAGTACGCCAATATCATCGAGTCTCTGGCCCAGCGCCGCTGCGCGGAGTGTTTCGCTACCAAGGACGTGCCCGCCGAAGCCATCCGGGTCAACGTGCAGCCTCTTTCCGGCGCGGCAGCGAACCTGGCCGTCTACAGCACCCTGCTTCGCCCCGGCGACACCCTGATGGGCATGAACCTTTTCCAGGGCGGCCACCTCACTCATGGGAGTGAGTTCAACCTCTCAGGCAAACTCTACAAGGTGGTTTCCTACAATGTTGACCGGACAACAGAGCGCCTGAACTATGATGCCATCCGCGCTCTGGCGCTCGAGAGCCGGCCCAAGATCATCGTTGCCGGCTACACCTCCTACCCCTGGGCACCAGACTGGGCCAGATTCCGGGCGATCGCCGACGAGGCCGGTGCCCTCTTGATGGCCGACATTGCTCACACCGCAGGCATGGCCATTGCCGGTGTGTATCCTAGCCCAATCGGCTATGCCGACGTGATCACCTTTACCACACACAAGACCATTTGCAGCACCCGTGGCGCTGTAATCATGACCACTGATGACGACCTGGCCAAGACCATCGATGCCGCTGTCTTTCCCGGTGAACAGGGCGGCCCGCACGTGAACAAGTTCGCGGCCCTCGCTGTAGCTCTGGGCCTGGCCAAGACCCCGGCCTTTCACCAGCTCCAGAGAAACATCGTAGCCAACGCTCAGGCCCTGGCGGCGTCGCTCACCAGGCGCGGCTTGAAGTTGGCCTATGGCGGTACCGACACACACATGGTATTGGTCAACCTGCGTTCGATTCCCAGCAAGACCGGGTTCCCGCTGCGCGGCGAAATCGCCGCCCGGTTGCTTGATCTGGTAGGGATCGTGGTCAATAAGCAGACCATCCCTGGCGACGAGGTAACTGCCCTGGCCAGCGGCATTCGCCTGGGTACTCCCTGGGTCACCCAGCGAGGCCTTACCGCAGAGCACCTGGACGAGCTGGCGGACATCATCTTCCGCGTGATCACCAACATCCACCCCTTTGCCTACATGGGCGCAACAGAACTGCCTCGCGGCAAGATCGACCTGCAAGTCCTCGAGCAGGCCAGGCGCGACGTCGATGACCTGGCTTCACGCACCCTCTGTGAGGTGCCGGCGAAAGGGCTGGGCTACCCTCACTTCCAGGTACAGCCCAAGACCCCCGCTGTGGCACAGCCCCTCGGTCTGTTCAATTCCCTGCCCAAAGCCAGGGCCACGTCAGACGCTGCTCTGCTCGACACCACGGACAACGGTGTGCTGCGTATCACTGGCTGGCGCGCCAAGCCGCATCTTCAGCAGGTATCGACGGGAAATGTTGCCGTGCTGCACGTCGGCCAGGCCATGCGCACTCTGCTGCTCGACGCGGACGGCGCGGTCCTCGACGATGTGGCCATCCTGCGCAACCCGGCCGACGCGCGCGGCCGGGACAACTACTTGCTGCTCACCAACCCGGCCAATACCACCCGGGTCACTTCCTGGTTGCGTGGCCTGGGGGATGGCTACATCCTCTTTGACCACCAGGACGTATTTCGCAAAGTCGAAGGGCCGGTGACGGTCGAGGACCTAAACGGGCCCGCTCTCTCGGATGCCAGCGCACGATGTGTGTCCCTGGCTTTGCGCGGCGCCGGGGCGCCAGCGGTCCTGTCCAAACTCGGCGTACCAGCCCTTCAGCAGGGTACCGTTTGGTCTGGCACACTCCACGAATTGCCGGTTACCGTCGCCGCGCTCGGCTACGGGACTGGCGATACGCACTATGAACTGCTGGTGCACCCCGATCAGGCAGCCCGGTTGTGCCAGATCCTTCAGCAAGCAGGCGCAACGCCCCAGACAGACCAACTCCGCCAGACAGCGCGTGCCAGGGCCAGTCTGCCCGACTATGCCGGCAAGCGGCCCTCCGCACAGGAACTCTACGCTGGCCCGCTCCAGTCCTGGTTCTGCCTGACCAAACCCTACTTTGTCGGACAGGGTTCGCTGAAAGCAGTTCAACCTGCGGCGACGAAACAAGAGTTCACCTGGACGGCCGATGAGCACGCCCCTGTTCGCCGGACTCTGCTTTACGAGGAGCACCGCAAGAGGACAACCAAGATCATTCCTTTTGCCGGCTGGGATATGCCAGTATGGTACACCAGCGTCGGAGAGGAACATCACGCCGTCCGCACGGCCGCGGGTCTGTTCGATGTAGCTCATATGGGTGTCCTGGAGGTTTCAGGGGAGCACGCTGCCAGCTTCCTCGACGTCGTCGCCAGCAACTATGCCCGCTGGATCGATCCCGGCCAGTCGGCCTATGCCTACCTCTTTGATCCCGACGGGCGGGTCATCGACGACATCATCATGTACCGCCAGGCCTGGGATTCCTACCTCCTGATAATCAATGCCTCCAACGCCGAGAAGGACTTGGCCTGGCTGCAAGCAGTCAATTCAGGACGCTACCTGATCGACCGCGATAACCCGGCAATCCAGGTCGAAGGTCAGGCCATCATCCGCAACCTCAAGGACCCGAGCGCAGGTGCGGACCAGCGAGTTGATCTGGCTCTCCAAGGGCCCAGGTCTCTGGCCATCTTGCAGAGTCTGGCCGCCGATGCCAGGACGCGGCTGGCACTGTCGCACATCAAGCGCACCGAGCATGCGCGCCTCAAGCTCGCCGGGCTGGATATCATTGCCGCGCGCACCGGCTACACCGGCGAGGAGATGGGATTCGAGCTGCTCGTGCATCCAGACCACGCCGTCGAGTTGTGGAATACCCTGCTTGAGGCTGGTGCTCCCTATGGTATTGTGCCCTGCGGACTGGCTGCTCGCGACTCGACCAGAATCGAGGCGGGGCTACCACTCTACGGGCATGAGCTTGAGGGTGAGATGCACATCTTGCCTACAGAGGCAGGCTTTCCACTCTATGTCAAGTTCCACAAGCCATACTTTATCGGGCGCAAGCACTGCCTGGTAGCCGAAGCTCAGAAGAAGCGAGCGTTGATCCGCTTCCGTGTTGACGAGCCTGGTGTGCGGGCGCTGCGTGGCGGAGATCCCGTGGTCAACAAGCGTGGCCAGTACATCGGTCGGGTGACCAGTTGCACCTTGGTCGGTACTCGCCAGATTGGCCTGGCCCTGGTGGACAAACGGTACAATGAGCCCGGTTCGGAGATAGGCGTCTTCCCCTCCTCCCAGGCCGATGAGGGCACACTCAAGTCATTGAAGGACCTGACCAGTGGCGACAAGGTGCCCCTGTCCATCAAAGCCACCATTCTCAAGCGTTTCCCTGATGCAGAGGAAAAGGCTGGCTGGAAGCAGCAGCTCTAGATGATCGCAGATACTGACAAGCCTGGCAGCTCCTGGCTCACACCGACAATCCGTGTCACTCTGCTGCTGGTCATCGTACTGGCACTACTGGTGTATCTGCCATACCAGAGCTGCTCGCTGGATGATTTCGACTCGTTTAACTTTGCCCGTGCTCTAACCAACTTTGAGCCGTCCGCAGGCATCCCTCACGCCCCTGGCTATGTCCTGTACGTTGCTCTGGGTCAGTTGATGCTGCGGGTCACCGGCGATCCTCGCACGGCGCTAACCCTGCTGAGTGTCTTGAGTGCTTCTCTCGCCTGTGGAGTGTTGTTTGTTCTCACCACTCTGCTGTTCGACCGCTACACCGGCCTGACCGCCTTTGCTCTGGTTCTCCTCATGCCTCTGATGTGGCTCAACGCTGACAAGGCCCTGTCTGACAGCCCTGGCGTGCTTTTTCAATCCATCACCATGCTGGCCCTGGTTCTGGCTGTCCAGCGACGAGCTCCACTGTGGGTTGCCTCTCTCCTGCTGGGCATTGCCGCTGGCTTTCGTCCGCAGGCCGTGCTGGGCGTGGCACTGGTATTGCTCGTTGCGGTCCTGTGCCTCAGACCGCGGCCTCTGGTTTGGCTCCAATCCGCTCTGGCCCTTCTCGCGGGCACAATGCTCTGGGTAGTACCTCTGCTGGTCTCCTTCGGCCCGGACATCACCGGGTTTCGCAGCTATATGAGCGGTCCTACGGGGTTCGTTGCGGCAGAGGAATCGCTGTTTTCGACAACGATTACGGCAGAGTCGATCCGAGCACGCTGGTCGCTGCTCTGGCACTGGGGCAGCCAGGCTTTCTGTGGACCTCTTCCCGAGTGGGCCAGGATGGCGCTATTCGGCGCTGCGGTCGTCTTGATCGTCTGGGGCGCCTTCAGGCGGCGAAAGCAGATTAGCCTCTGGCTGTGCTTCGCCTGGCTGGCACCCCAACTCGCCCTGCAGTTGCTGTTCCTCAATCCATCGGAGACTCGTTACATGCTCGCTTTGCTTTTTCCCGCGGCAACTCTGGCTGCCGCTGGCCTACAGGCAGTGCTGCGCCCCAGGCGTGCACTCGCCCTCGCGATAGTGCTGGCCGCTGTGATTGGCCTTGTCACCTTACCCCTGGCCAGGCAGTTGCACAGTGAGGTTTCTCCTCCTGACCGGCTGGTCGCCTATCTGCGCAGCAGGTACCAGGCCTCTGACACCCTGGTCGTCGGACGGCAATCCTACAATGCCCTGTCGTACTACCTGTCGGGGTGGGATGTGCGCTTCCTCGACTATTACGGCAATGAGGCTATGAAAGAGGAATTCAACCGTACCAGAGCAACGTACATTGTCATTGCCGACCCGGAAGGACTACGACCGGGAGAAGCGTTTGTTGAGATCGAATCCCGTGTTTTTGAGCAGAATCCGCAGGTCCACGCCAAGCATTCCCGGGTTGAGGTTACTTGTTACGGGCGTGTCACCGACCTGGCACCGCATGATTTCGCCTTGCCAGAGAACGGCATCATCCAGATGGGCACCGAGCAGGATGCCAGATATGTGCTGGATGGCTGGTACAGGCGTGAGGATGTTGGTGGCGTTGCCGCACGATGGACTGGCGCTGCGCCGGCAGCGACGCTGCGCGTCTACTTGCCCAACAAGGCCAGCAGGCTGAGCCTGAATGCCCTGTCCTTTGCCCCCGCCCAGCTACTGGATGTGTTCTGCAACGACGTGCTCGTTGGGCAGGTTTCGGTGCCTCAGACCTGGACCCAGCTCACGGTTCCTCTATCTGACTCTTGCTTTTCCTCCGAATCGACCATTCTTCTGAGACTGTGCGCTGCCACGCTCAAGTCCCCCTCGGCCGAGGGCCAGTCAACAGACCATCGTACCCTGGGCATCGCCGTATCCCGCCTGCAGGTGTTGCCGTAGGCCTCTCAGACACACAGCAAGAGGGGTGCGGCAGTCTCGCAGACCACCACACACCTCGCCGCAAACAAAAAAAGGGAGCCGCTGGTCGGCGGCTCCCTTTTCGAGTCCTAGCTCTTGAGACAGGTCAGCACTGGCTGGCGCGCTGCTTGAACCTCGTCCAGCCGCGCCACCGGTGCGCTGTGCGGCGCATCGTGTAACAGCTCCGGGTTGGACCTCGCTTCCTCCGCGATTCGTATCATTGCTTCGGCAAAGCTATCCAGAGTTTGCCTGCTTTCAGTTTCCGTCGGCTCGATCATAATCGCTTCGGGAACGATCAACGGGAAGTAGACTGTCGGTGGGTAGAATCCATAGTCCATCAGTCTCTTGGCAATGTCCAGAGTATGTACTTCCGGAGCCCCGGGAAGTCTGCCGGAGAGCACGAACTCGTGCATGCAGGTGCGGTCGTAGGGCAGCGGGTACACTCCCTTGAGCCGACCAAGCAGATAGTTGGCATTGAGCACCGCGTTCTCACTGGCCTGGCGCAGGCCGGCAGCTCCGAGCATGCGAATGTAGGTGTACGCCTTGACGCACACGCCAAAGTTCCCATAGAACGCCTTCACGCGGCCAATTGACTTCTCAGGCATCGACAGGCGATAGAAGTAGGTTTCCTCGTCGTCCTCACAGCCACATTCTTCCTCGCCGCAGCCGCACGAGTCATCGTCACACTCATGCTCGTCCTCTGCCAGTTCTCTGACTACTATCGGTCCCGGCAGGAAAGGAACCAGCGCCGCGCTGACTCCGACCGGGCCAGCCCCCGGCCCCCCACCTCCGTGAGGCGTGGAGAAGGTCTTGTGCAGATTCACGTGCATCACGTCAAACCCCAGCTCGCCTGGCTTGACAATGCCCATGATGGCGTTCAGGTTCGCACCGTCGCCGTACAGCAGTGCCCCGCAGCCGTGGACCAGCCTGGCGATTTCAATCACCTGTTCCTCAAACAGGCCCAGGGTGTTGGGATTGGTCAGCATCAGGCCGGCCACTGTTCCGTCGCATAGGCCACGCAACGCGTCCAGGTCAACGTTGCCCCTGGCGTCTGACGGAACCTTGACCGTCTCAAAGCCAGCCATCGCCGTAGACGCCGGGTTCGTGCCATGGGCAGAGTCCGGTATGAGCATCCGCATGCGCCGGCTGTCCCCTCGCGACTGGTGGTAGGCGCGAATAATCAGCACCCCGGCGAGTTCGCCGTGCGCGCCTGCCGCCGGCTGCAAGGATACGCCGCCAAAGCCGAGGATTTCTTTGAGAAACTCCTGCAGCTGGTAGAGCAGGAACAAGTTGCCCTGCACCGTCCGCTCATCCTGGTAGGGATGGGTCTGCACAAAGCCGGGCAAGCGCGCTGTCTCCTCGTTGACTTTGGGGTTGTACTTCATAGTGCAAGAACCAAGGGGGTAGAATCCCTTGTCCAGCGCGTAATTGAGCTGAGAGAGCCGAACATAGTGCCGAATCAGGTCAACCTCACTGACCTCAGGCAGAGGCAGATCATGGCGAAGCATCCCCTGCGGCAGGCGCGCTTGAGGCACATCACAGCTCGGCAGGCTTACACCGACCCTGCCGGGTGAGCTCATCTCATAGACCAGTGGCTCGTTCATTCCGCCACCTCCACTTCCCCGAGCGCTTCCACCAACTCGTCGATTTCCTCTCTAATGTTCATCTCCGTCACACAGACGAGCATGGTGTTTTGTAGCTGAGGGTAGTCGTGACTAAGGTCATACCCGCCGATGATCCCATACTCATCGAGGAGATACTGGTTGATCTCTGCCACCGGCCGTGGGCAGCGCAAGGCAAATTCCTTAAAGAACGGCCGCCGGCTCAGCAGGGCGAATCCGGGAACGGCAGCCAACTGCTGAGCTGCGTAGTGTGCCTTGTGGAAGCACAGCTCGGCCACCTGACGGAGACCGCTCTTGCCCATCGCCGTCAGGTAAACGGCGGCGGCCAGAGACATAAGGGCCTGGTTGGAGCAGATATTGGATGTGGCTTTCTCCCGCCGGATGTGCTGCTCGCGCGCCGACAGGGTTAGCACAAAGCCTCTTTTGCCGTTCTTGTCCACGGTCTGGCCCACGATGCGACCGGCCATCTTGTGCACATACTCTTGCTTGCAGGCAAAGTAGCCCAGATAAGGTCCACCAAAACTCAACCCGCCAGCCAGAGACTGCCCCTCTCCGCACACAATGTCCGCACCATATTCAGACGGCGGAGCAAACAGCCCCAACGAGATCGGGTCTGCTGTAACTACAAAGAGAGCACCAGCAACGTGCGCTGCATCAGCCAGAGTCTTGAGCTCCCTGGGTTCTCCCAGACTACCCAGGAAACCGGGGTTCTGTACCAGCACACAAGCCGTCTGCGCGTCCACCTCTTGCTGCAAGGATGACAGATCCTGCGGATCGCCATCCTCGCCGGCAAAAGTCAGCCCCATTCCCTGAGCATAAGTACGCACCACGGCCCGGTATTCCGGATGCACACCGGGTGACACCACTACCTTGCGCCGTTTGCCCCTGCCCACGCTCACCGCCATCAACACTGCCTCGGCGAGCGCGGTGGCCCCATCATAGTGAGACGCATTGGCCACATCCATGCCAGTAAGGGCGCAGATCAGGCTCTGATACTCAAAGACGCTCTGCAGCGTTCCCTGACTGATCTCTGCCTGGTAGGGCGTGTAAGCAGTGTAGAACTCGCCGCGGCCAATCACGTGCCCTACCACGCTGGGCACGAAATGCCGGTAGGCCCCTGCCCCGAGGAAACAAGGGGCATGATTGAGGTCCAGGTTGTACTCGCTGAGTTCCCCCATTTCGCGCAGCACTTCGAGCTCTGACACCGCCGGCGGTAGGTTCAGCACGGGGTAGCGAAACTCCTGCGGTATGTCGTGGAAGAGCTCGTCGATGTCTCGAGCGCCTATCGCCTTCAGCATCGCGACACGGTCAGCCTCCGTGTTTGGCACGTAGGACACTTAGTGGCCTCCCTTTTCTTCCTCACATTGCTTCTGGTAGGCAGCGGCATCCTGGAGCCCTTCGTACTCCGCGACATCAAGAACCTTGAAGCGGATCAACCACCCATCGCCAAAGGGCTGCTCGTTCACCAGTTGGGGCTGATCAGCCAGCTTCTCATTGACCGCCAGGATCTCTCCCCCCATCGGCATATAGATATCCGATGCCGCCTTGACCGATTCAACAGTGGCGAAAGTATCCCCTTTGGCAAAGGTCTCACCGACCTCGGGCAGCTCAACATAGACCACGTTGCTCAGCTCGTGCTGGGCAAAGTCACTGATCCCGCAGAGCCCTTCATCGCCCTCCAGCTTGACCCATTCATGGCTGGATGCGTAACGGCGGTCTTGCAGATACTCTACCATCTCCATCCTCCTTTGGATTCGTCGTGCCGCGCACATTCTACGGCCAGAGCCAGGTTAGGGCAAAGCACGTCGGGGAAGAGGCAGTCCAGGCGAACGCGATGCAACCCCTGCTAGACTAGCGCGCAAACGTCCACTCAGGAAGCATATACTTCTCTCGCCAGAGCTGGCGGGCAAGGCGTTTCTCCCTGGCAAAGAGCACTCCGGGGCTGAGGTCTACGCCCAGAGCGCGCATCAGCCCCATACCCAGGGCGCGCGCACCAGCTTCAAAATCAACGACCCCGCCGACGATTTCGCTGATGGTGCTCAGTCTCTGCCTGGGCAGTACATCGCTGCAGGTGACCATACAAGGGGTTAGGGCGATGGTCCCCTGGTGCAGAAGAATCCCCTGGCGCCGTGCCTGAGCGGCTGTGGCGATGGCGTGATTGTCCAAGTCCACGTGAACCGGCGGTGCATAGCGCGAATCAATTCCCAACAACCGCAGTCCCTCGATAACACCCGAGGATATCCGTTCGTAGGAGGAGATAACGTCGCCTGGCAACAAGGTATCGGATAGTGAGACAACTACACTGTACGACAGGTCGCCGCCGTGCAGGCATGTCCCTCCGCCGGTCAGCCGCCGTACGCATTTGAGGTCTTTGTGGCTCAAGTCCGAGCGCATGGCGCTAATCTGCTGCAAGTAGCCGACGCTGTACCAGGGGCCATCCCACGAGTAGATGCGCACTGTCGGGGGAACGCGATGCTCGGCGGCCAGGGTCAAGGTAGCCTCGTCAATAGCCATATTGACGTAGCCATCAGCAGGTCCAGTCAAGACCAGACGCCACTCGGCAAAGAGCATAACTGCCTCCTGTTACACCCGACCGAAGGTCCTGTTGCCCTCGCGAGATTAGCCTGCTTCACCTTGTACTGCCAGCGCTTCATCCAGCGCCTGACGTATCTCTTCCGCCCTCAGCGGCCGTGGATAGTTGTACATCGCCTTTCCAGGGCGCTCGTTGTAATACGGGCGATTGCAGTCTGTGCAGCCGGCGGTCTGGAAGGCGACACCGTCGGCCAGCAGAGCCACAATCTCGGCGCGACTCTGGCCAAGAAACGTGATCGCCTGGTCAGCTCCAAAGACCATGTCTTCCAGGCGGATCCTCTGCGTTCGCAGCAAATACCACGCTGCCTGAATGCGCCGGTACACCGTTATCGGCGGGGGTGCGTGTGCTGCCCAGGCCGTGCCGGCCACAGGAGTGAAAGCAAAGAGCCCAACGGTGACTTTGCGCTCCACCATCTCCTGCAGCCGCTCCAACATCTCCCTCTCGGTTTCACCCAGTCCTACGATCACGTGTGTTCCAATACGCCCCGGGAACTCCTGTGCCGCTTGCCGGAGCAGTTCCAGCCGTCTGGCCCATCCCTGACCCTTGACAGCGTGGAAGACTCGCTCGCCTGCAGCATCCAGGGCGAGGGTTACCCTCTCGGCACCACTGTTCAGCAGGCGTTCAATCGCGTCGAGCGAGGGAGCAGCGATGGAGGTGCAGATGGGCAGACCCTCTATGCTGGCCAGGTCGCGCACAAGCTCCTCAGCGCGCTGCAGGTAGCCATCGGACACGGTCACCTGAAGGCAGCATCTCTTGACCAGGCCTTGTCCGTATCCCGTTGAGATCGCTTTCAGCGTGTCCGCCCAGGCAAAGCTCGGCCACACCACCCGAGATAGAAAGCCCGATTGTGCGCTGCTAGACCAGGCCTGAGCGCAGAACGAACAGTCACAGCGGCAACGTTCACCGACCATCAGGTAGGCAGTGGTAGGCAGGTATTCTTGCTTCAACGGTTGCAGGCCAAGGACTGCCGCTGTCCCGGCGGAAACGCGCACTTCCCCTGACACAGCCGACGATGATCCCTGGTCGTCTCGGCGCGCCAGGGAGACAAGCACATCGGTCACGGGCGCCGGATCACGCAACATTCATTCTCCCAACTGACAGACAACCGTTGCGCCAAAGCCATCTCGACGGCCGCCCTGGCTGGATTCACAATCCTGACCACTCCCGCGGCAATTGCCAGCGGATCGAGCTCCTGACGGTAGCGGCCGCCCGGCCTCATACACCCGAGGTAGACCGGTACATCACCCAGTACAACCCCGGCGCGCTCGATAAAGTCCACCACACTGTTTACACTTGGAGGGCAGCAGTCCGCATAGCGCGTGCCGGGAGTGGGCACCATAACCAGGAGAACAAGCGCCTCCGCACCCTGGTCAGCCAGCCATTCAAGGGCCCGGTCCTCCCCTCTCCATTCGCCCCCGTACAAGCCCAGCGTCAGGTGCGGCACAACACGCCCGTGGCGGCGCAGCATGGCGTAGGTGCGCTTATAGTCGGCCACGGTGGCGTCCAGCCCGTAGACCTCCCTGATCGTCCGGTCATCGCCCACTATGTCAAAGGACACCACATCCAGATAGGGAAGGATGGGCCGGATCTCTCGTTCGCTGGCCAGACCCACATGCCAGTTGAATAGCCTTCCAGAATGCAGCTCGGCCAACCTGTCCAATGATGCGCCGAGTGGCACTCGCCCTTGGAGGTCACACCCACCGGAAATCAGGCAGCTCGTGTACCCATCAGCACCGGCCTGGTCGATGGGTACCATGCCCTTGAGATACTGCCCACCGCAGTGAGCACATTTCAGCGCGCAGTCGGTGCCAGTCAGACTGATCGGCAGAGTGTGGCTCGGCCGCACCAACGCAACACGGGCGCCGACGCCGTGAGAGCCTACCGCCGGTGCGCGTTCTAAGGCGGCCCTCGGCGCATCGCCGATGATCGCCTGACCTGGTTGCGGTTCGCAGTCTCCATCCATCATGTTAGTGCGTGCTGCTATTCGACCGTATCGTCGACGGGTATCTTCAGCGTGCCCGCTTCTTTGGTCTTGGGGCTGAGAACGAGCCTGTGCGGGCCAGGCGCCAGAGGGTCGCCATCGACCTGGATAGTGACTTTTAGCCCCACACCGAATTGGAGCGGTGACCGCGCCGAGACCTCAGTGCTGGTCAGCGTCTTACCGCCGGCAACCACCACCCTGGTCTGTTCCAGGGGACATTCCTTCCCATCTACCACCACGGGCAGCATACCGACGATGGTTCCAGGCGCAATGGTGTTCTGGATAGCCAACTCAAAGCCGTTGGCCGTGTTCTTCAAGCTTTTCTTGACATAGAGCTTTTTCAACAGAAAGACAGGCAGAGAACTCAACCTATATCCTCCTACCGCGCCACCTGGCTGAGCGGAGCATCCAGCGTGGTGTCATCAGTGATTTTTTTCACAATTAGTATAGCCCGTACAGAACAGAATGTCAATCACCACGGAGCTCAGAACGAAGAACGCCTCCCTTGAATGCGGGAGGCGTTCACGATTTCGAGCTCACAGTCCTGCTAGAGATACCACCACACGTACAGCGCGATTCCCCCAACCAGAGACAGAGTCCACAGAACAGCCAGAATCCTCATCAGACGTTTCTGGCTGCGCACCTGCAAGGTCAGGGGCAGGTCCATTCTCACTGCGACCACTGCATAGAGGCCCAGCAGCTCTGCCAGGGTGCCAACCAGGAAATGCGGCAGCATCATCCTGGGCTTGAGCGACGGATCGCGAATTGCTGCCGGAAGAACCCGGAAAAAGGTTGGGTTCATCACCGCCACGATCAATACCGCGTTGATGATCACCACGACTGTCATCCAGGTATGATGTGTCGCTAGGTCGCCCTTCTTCACGCGCAGCACCGCCAGTATCAACAGCACCAGGAGCGCTATCTGCGCGAGCAAGTTCAGATCAGCGGCCCAACTCGCCTGTGTGCCCAGAAAGCCACGACCTGTCATGGCACTCCTTTCATTTTCCGGTCACTATGCAGCCAACGAGCACGACTCGCAACGAGAATCTAGGAACTGGCCTCGCCACGCTTTACCTGGGACATACACAGTATAGCCAGCCCCATGAACAGAGGCGAGAACACAAACAGCATACGGTGGCCAAACTGATCCATCAGCGCACCGACCAGGGGCGGCGCGGTGATCGCTGCCAGCATCGAGAAAAAGTAGTACAGGCCCGTGTACGAGCCGATCTTACCTGGCGGCGCCAGGTCAGACACCATGGGGAAGGAGTTGATGTTGATCAACGCCCAGCCCACCCCGGCCAGGATCAGCATCACCGTCAGGTAAATCATGTTCGTGGTGAACAGCCCACCTAGGATCATCACCAGAAGGACGCTGAGCCCGGCAAGAATAGTACGCCGTCGGCCAAACCGAGTGGCGATGAAACCAGACGGCAGAGCAAAGAGCAGAAAGGCCGCTGAGGTATAGGTCAGCATCATTGCGGCGGTACTCTCCTTGATGCCCAGGAATTCCTTGCCGTAGGTCGTCCAGAAGGTCTCGATGGCATTGTAGCCGATGAACCAGGCAAAGATGGCCAGCAGGATGAACAGGGCGCTTTTCTCCTGACTGGTGACGATCTCCCGAATCGTCGCCAGCACTCCCACGCGCTGCTCCGCCGCTTCCTCATACTGCTGTGGCTCCTTGATCACTTTCACCACGACCGCTGTGGCCACCAGCATCAGCGCGGAGCCAAACCAAAACGGCAACCCGCGATTGACTCGATAGAGGAATGCTCCGCCGAGGAAGGCCAGAGTTGTGCCCAGTCCGCCCATCAGGTTGATGATGCCATTGGCCTTGCTGCGCAGAGGCGATGGCGTGATGTCGGGCATCAGAGCGACGGTGGGAGTGCGAAAGATCGCCATGGCGATGTTCATCACAATGATGGCTGTCAGGAGCAGCGGGAAGACAGGCACCCAGAGATGCAACACCGGAACCAGGGCAAAGAAGATGGCAGCAATCGGGGCGCCAATCATCATAAAGGGGATCCGCCGTCCAAAACGAGTGCGGGTTCGGTCGCTCAGGAATCCAACATAGGGCTGAATCGTAATTCCGGCAATGTTGTCAAAGGTCATAATGAGTCCAACCAGCGCCAGAGGCAGGTTGTACTCGCGCAAAAAGATAGGAATGTAGGCATTGTAGACTGACCAGATTACGCTGATGCCAAAGAAACCAAACCCTAACAGAAATGTCTTTTTGTAGTCGAGTTTCATGCCTCCCCTTTCATTATGAGATTCGGCACGGCTAACAGCAACCGTCTAGTGCCTGAAGCGGTCGAACAACTCTAGCCACTGTGCCCCGGCCAGAGCCATAGCCAGCCCCTTGATGCTCTTGCCTAGGAAACAGACCAGCAGGAATCGCCACACCGGATAGTGCAGGGCGCCGGCGGCAATTCCGGCCAGGTCGAACAACGGGTTGGGGATGACCGATAGGACAAAGATAGTCCAACCACCATAGCGGCGCATCCAGCTCTCCAAGCGCGCATAACGCGCCCGGTCTTCTGCCCGGATGATCGCTCCTCCGCCATAGCCAGCCAAGTAACCACTCAGCTCGCCGATGGCCATGCCCGCTCCTGACACAATGCCCACCACGACCGGATTGAATACTCCTCCGGTAACAAAGGTGGCCACCAAGCTCGGGATGGGAAGGAGGACCGTGGCATTGCCAATGACGCTCACCACAAAGACACCGAGATAGCCATAGGACGCAAAGCGCACAACCTGATCCCGGTAGACAAAGATCAGCACGCTGATCAGGAGCGCCAAGACCAGCGCCCCCGCCCTCCACAGAATATGCGGCTGGCCCGCTGGCTTTCTCTCCACCGCAGGCGATCCTGTCTCCATCTTGCCTCACGCTTGCTTGTCGTTCGCCATGAACAACAGGTGATTCGCCGCCCTGATCTGAGGTGAGCTACTCCTTCACACCGCTGCAACGGACGCTGCGACCCTGAGCGGCCCCCGGGGTACCCAGCCGGACAATCTCAGCACCTTCTGCCTGGACACCAGCAGTTGCGTTGACCGAGTCCACCAGCAGACCGCAGTTCCTGGCAATCCACGGGTAATCATAAGCAGTGTGGCCCGCCACCACGACCACGCAATCTGCTCCGTGAAGGAGTTCTTCCGTCAGTGGCTGGGAGGTTAGTGTCTTCTCCTCGTGGTAAAAGACACTGCGTTCAATATGAAACTGCGGCACGTACGGGTCATTGTAGCTGACCTCTACGCCCCGCTCGAGCAGCAGCTCGATGATGCGCTCCGCCGGCGAGTTGCGAGCGTCATCCACGTCCTTCTTAAAGGCCACACCCAGCACCAGCACGTGAGCCCCGCAGAGGACCTTGCCCTGTCGGCTCAGACCAGCAGCCACCAGATCCACGACATGGTAAGGCATGCTCTGATTCACTTCGGCAGCCAGTTCGATGAACTTGGTATAGAAATCGTACTCCCGTGCCTTCCAGGAGAGGTAGTAGGGATCAACGGGGATACAGTGCCCGCCCGTTCCGGGACCAGGGTAGAAGGGCATAAAGCCAAAGGGCTTGGTCGCCGCCGCGCGGATTACCTCCCAGATGTCTATCTCCATCCGTTCGCAGAGCAGAGCCAGCTCGTTCACCAAAGCAATGTTGACGCTGCGGAAGATGTTCTCCAGCAGCTTGGACATCTCAGCGGCCCGTGGCGACGAAACGACGTACACCGCTGGCGACAGGTGCAGCAGCAGCCGGCGTGCCAGCTCGGCACATTCCGGGGTAAGCCCACCAACGACCTTGGGCAGGTTGCCCACATGGTAGACCTTGTCACCCGGGTTGATACGCTCAGGCGAAAAAGCCAGATTAAAGTCCTTACCCGCCTTTAGACCGCTGGCTTCCAGAATCGGCAGTACCTTGTCCTCGGTAGTCCCCGGGTAAGTGGTGCTCTGGAGGATGACCAACTGGCCCGCATGCAACCGCGGTGCGATTCCGCTGGCAGCGCTCTCGATATCATGCAGGTTCGGCGCTTTCATCGCATCAAACGGTGTGGGAACACAGATAAAGATGACCTCTACGTCCCGCACGACGTCATAGTCCGTTGTGGCGAACAGTCTGGAGCCAATCAGGCGTGCTACATCGCTGGTCGCTACGTCCTGGATATAGCTCTTGCCTGCCTTGAGTGAGGCAACCTTGCCCTCAGATGTATCGAGACCGGTTACCCGGTAGCCTACGTCCGCGAGCTTGACCGCCAGTGGCAGTCCAACGTAGCCCAAACCCAGCACGCACACCCGTGCCGATTTGTCATCAATGCGCTGCAATAGACCCAAGAGTCTTACTCCTTTGAGGCCTGATCAGACAGAGTCGCTGGCTCAGTTCCTGTTGATGCCCTGCGGCTACGTCTGACAAAATCGCCCTGCACTTGCTCCAGCCGCCATAGGGCATAGACACCACAACACAGCAGCAGTGCACCAATAAAGTACCCTTCAATGATACTGGCCTGAGTCAAGAACATCGCTGCCACTCCCAGAGCACAACAGACCAGGTAGAGAATCAGGACCGACTCGCGTTGCGTGGCACCCATCAGCACCAGGCGATGTGAGGTGTGATCCTTGCCTGGTGTGGAGAGCGGATTGACGCCCCTGCGCAGGCGCGAAATCACCACCAGAGTCGTGTCGAAAATGGGCAGCCCCAGAACCACCACGGGAATCATCCAGGTCACAAAGGACACATTGTCGGGAAAGCGCAGCTTGATCCCCAGAGCAGCCAGCATGAACCCGATAAACAGGCTCCCGCTATCGCCCATAAAGATGGTTGCCGGGTTAAAGTTATAGTACAAAAAGCCGAGACAGGCCCCGAGCAGCGCTGCAGCGAGGCTGGCCACCAGGTACTGACCGCTCATCGCTGCCAGCAGGAGGAAGAATACGCAGGCTACGGTTGCCACTCCGCCGGACAACCCGTCCATATTGTCCAGCAGGTTCAAGGCGTTGGTGATACCGACCACCCACAGCATTGTCGCCGCCAGGTTGAGATAGGTGTTGTGCAGAAAACCTACCCTGATTCCCGAGACATAGAGGATAGTCGCTGCCAGAATCTGCCCGGCCAACTTGACCAGCGGACGCAGGCTCTGGCGGTCGTCCCACACCCCGAGGAACGACACCAGGGTTGCGCCGACGAGCATGCTGACCACCTGAGCCACGTAGAAGCGGTCGCCAAAGACCAGCAGCGCCACGATACAACCCAGATAAATGGCTACTCCGCCCAGACGGGGGGTGGAGCGAGTATGAACGCCCCGGGCGCTGGGCTGAGCAATGAATCCCCAGCGCAGCGCAGCCCGGCGCACCAGAGGCATGCTGCCCAACACGATGACCAGAGCACCAGCGATGATCAGCATATAGTCGGTCATGGGACCTCCGTCATTGCGGAGCAGCCGTCACAGTCAGTTGAGCCTGCAGTTGATTCACAAAACTCTGCAGCGCGTCTTTGTCGCTGCCAGAGGCCAAAGCCAACGCCGCCTGAGCATGATTCAAAGAGTCTTTGAGTTGACCCATCTGCTGATAGAGCAGCGCCAGATTACGGTGGCTGATAAAGTCGTTCGGATAGCTCTGCAGGACCTTTAGGTTCTCCTGAACCGCTTCCTCGATGCGGCCCAAACGGTAGTAAATCAGGCCCAAGGTGCTGTGCGCACGGGCCAGTCCGGGGTTCAGTTCCACCGCCTTCAGGTTGTACTCCAGGGCCTCGGTGATGTTGCCCTGCTCAAAGTAGAGGTAGCCCAGAATGCTGTAGGCCTCAGCATCCTCGGGGTTCAGCTCGACAGCCTTTTGATAGGCCTGTGCCGCCTCATCGAGTTTGCTCTGCGACGCATAAAAGTTGCCCAGGATCAGGTATGTGGAATAGAACTTGGGGTCCAGCGCCAGAGACCGGTTGATCTTTTCCAGTGCTCCGTCATTATCACCACGCGCCATATAGACCATCGCCCACTCGTTGAGCAGTATCACATTGTGTGGACTCAGCGCCAGCGCTTTGACGTAATAGTCATGGGCCTGTTCCAGTTTCTGCGCCCGCTCTGCCTCTGTCGGCGCTACATCAGCCCAGTTGCGATTCAGCCGCGCGAGGTTGGCATAGTGATCCGTGTTCAATGGGTTCAGTGTGCGCGCCTTGTCCAGCGCTTGATAGCTCTTCTCAAACCACTGGATGCGCTCTGCCCGGTCCGTCGCTGTAGTTGCTCTGCCCATTAGCGCTCGACCCAGGAAGAGATAGTAATAGTCCTGCGAAGGCGTCACCTGAATGGCGCGCTCATACAACTGAGCAGCGACATCGTATCGCCCGTCTTCTTCAAGCTTCAGACCCTGTTTGTAGTAAATATCGGCCCGCACAATGTCCATGTTTGTGGCCTGCACTGACACCAGTGCCACTACGATCAGGATCACATACACCCAGGAGTTGGCCAGGCGCAACAGCTTTTCGGGCAACTCGGTGTTCAGAGCAAGCAGGAAGGCAGCCAGCATTCCCAGCAGGCCCATCGACCGAT
This sequence comes from Chloroflexi bacterium ADurb.Bin180, assembly GCA_002070215.1. NCBI lineage: Bacteria > Bacillati > Chloroflexota > Chloroflexi bacterium ADurb.Bin180. Next base: position 18,054 of record MWCV01000001.1, read on the forward strand.
AGAAGAATCCTACCGACGCGGTGATGTCCTGGCCCGGTCTGATTCGTGACGCGTGCACAGCGATGCCCAGAACCACGATGCTCAGGGTAACCCCTGCATAGGTGCCCAGTGCGGACAGCCACCACCCGGGACCGTGCTTGTCACCCGGCTGTCCAGTTGACCCGTTGCCTGCTTGCTCTACTTCGGCCAGCACTACAATAGCCCCCACTAACCAGGTCAAGAAGAACATCCACAAGGTGCCATAGGACGTCCGCGGGTCGCCCTTCGCAGCGAGTGTGGTCAGCGAGAGCTGAATGATGCGCAGCGTATCCATCTCTGACATCGGATTAACTACGAACTCAAAACCCAACGTAAACAGGATGATCGCGACGAGGACGGAACCGATGATCACTCTATTGCTAAGAGAGGGTGCCGCTGGTCTGACCTCGTGGACCGACGTCGCAACGTGGACAGCTTCTTTCCTGGCCTTGCGCCGGGCCCTTTTGCTCAGCCTGTCGGCCCCGCTGGTCCGTTCTACTGCCGCTCCTTCAGACAAAGCTGCAGCCGACGCCCGGTCGCGAATCCAGTTCAAGCCGAGCAGCACGAATAGAGCGGCGTACACCCAAAAGTGCACACGGGTCGCGGCAATGGCAATTCCAAAGTGGATTTCCACAAAGTGGGCCACGATAGCCGACAGCAGGCCGATCAGCAAAAGCTGCCTCGAATTGCCACCCGGATGTAGTTTCTCCTTCTCGCCTTCGGCTGGTTGCTGCCGGCGATAGAATAGGGCCGCAGCCACCATCAGGTACACCGACACACCGGCGACGAAACCAGCCGGCAATCCAACGCCGGAGAGCTGATATGTCCCCTCGGCTATTCGCGGCAGGAACACTCCAACCAGGGCTCCTCCACCGGCCAGGAGAAAGAACAGGTTGCGTTGCCGCCTGGATTGCATAAAGCCAAGCCACTTGAGGCCAAAGTAAAACACACTGCCGAACACAGACATGTAGGCGGCAAAGCCAATCACTCCGCCGATGACCAGAGCGTCGAACGTCTCGTTGTGTGACCGGTCCGGCGACGCGTTGCGTGCTTCATAGTAGGCCAACTCCGGCGGGTAATACGGATTGTAGGCCACGTGCATTGTCTCGGGCCCATAGCCAATGATCGTACGCACCGGATTAGCGCTAATGAGCTGGAGTACGCCTTCCCAGATGAGCACGCGGACCTTGCCTGTGCCGGCTTCGGTCTCAAAGACCCGTCCCAGGCGGCCCACGTAGGGGAGGCTGCGCAACGACGACAGCGGAGTGCCGGGCAGGTTGAACGCCACCAGGAAAGAGGCAATCACCACTGTGTGGATCACCCAGCCCAGCCACAGCCATCGCCAGCCGCGGCGCAACGCCACCAAAACGATGTAGGCCGGCACCACTCCCAGAGGAATGCTGCCGACCACGAACAGCAAGGCTCGACCGATGTCCCGTCTGTTCAGTGGACTCTGATCGCTCAGGCTGCGACGGAGTGAGATCAACCCGACCAGCATAAAGACGTACAGACCAGCCATCAGGCCTAGCCAGGGCCCGCGGCTCTGGGTGAAAAAGATGCAGATTAGTTGTACGGAAAGTACAAAAGCGTAACAGCCGGCAAGCAGGGAATGCCCGATATTGCTTTCCTGTTCTTTCAACAGGGTGGAGAACGAGTCGATCAGACGGGCCAGGGTCAATGGCACGGCCATAATCAGATAGGCGGCAACAAAGATCGAGTTGCCCATGTTAGAGGCAACGCGCTCGGTCACCGAGCCGCTCCAGGGCAGCGAGTCGAGACCATAGTGCTGCAGGATTCCATAGAGCGAAATGGGCAGGCTGGTGAGAATAATCGTAGAGCACAGCCGGTCCACCTGCTCCCGCTCACGCAGCGTGGCCAGCATCAGGAAAAAGATGACGATGTACGAGTAGGTTGTGTATGTGCCTTGGAGACGCATATAAGAGCCCCAGAGGCTGATCTCCGGGGCGATGGACAGGATGGTGCTGAGCAGGTAGGAGGCCACCAGAAAGAGGGTTGGAACCACCAGAGGAACACTGGTCAGCCTCTTCCAGAAGCCAGGTCGAGCAGTCTCTACACCGGAGGGCCTGGGCCGGCTCGCCTGGCCAGAGGGATTGCCCCAGGTGGAGCTGTCAATCACCTTGATCAGCCACGCCGCCACCATTACCAGAGCAATCGAACGCACCAGAGCCAACTTGTCTGGCTCAAATACGCGGCTGGAGAGAACATTGAAATAGAGGGGGGCGAGGATCGCTGCCAGCAGCCAGCCCGTCTCCAGCACTCGGTCGCAAAACACGCTCAGCTTGGTGCGCATCAGTTGTTTCCTTCTCTAGTTGGGTGTCCGGTCCCGCCGCGATGGGGCGAGCGCCCCCTGCAACGGGTTCGTCAGGTGAGCGCAGATCCACTCGGGTGGACTTGGGGTGGAACTGATGTTACCGTACTCCAAACGAAAAATCAAGCATTCTGCCGGGGCTGACCCGGTCATACACTGTGGTAGAACTGGACCAGGCGTTCTGCCATTACCTCGTGGGAGAATTCCTGCCTCGCCCTCTGCTCTGCTTTCTGCCCCAGTTCCATTCTGAGCGCCTCGTTCACCAGCAGCTCGTTCAGCGCGGCAGCCAGGGCTGCCGCGTCTCGCGGCGGAATAACCAGCCCTGTTTCTCGATTGACGTTCACGAACGACGTACCCGTACCCAGCTCGGTGCAGATCACCGGTTTGCCGCAGGCCATCGCCTCTACCTGCACCGCTCCCCAGGACTCGCTGCGATGAATCGCCGGAAGGACAAACACATCGCAGGCATGGTAGAGGGCAACGAGTTCTTCGTCACTGACCCGGCCCAGGAACTTGACCTTGTCCTCCAGGGCGAGTTGGCGGGTCAGTTCACGCCACTCTGCTCCCTGCGGTCCTTCGCCGACCACAAGCAGGCGAGCATCCACGTTAGCCATCGCCTCAATCAGGAACGACAGCCCTTTGTAATAGCGCAGCAGACCGACGAACAGGACCAGCGGCGGTTGGTGCGACTGGCGCAGCTCTTGTACCCGGCGGTCGATCTCGGGGCTGCGAGCAAACCGGCTGAGGTCCGTTCCATGAGGAATGACCACGCACTTGTCCTGCAACGGTCGCAGATAAGGCGAGCTCTGGATGTACTGCGGACTCGATACGGTGATCGCGTCGGCCCGCGCCAAGAGTCGGTAGAGAAATGGTTTGTAGACCTGAAGCAGGTACTTTTGTCTTACGATATCGCTGTGGTAGGTGACAACCATCTTCTGGCTGCGCCCGGCAATCAGATACGCCAGCTCACCAATGGGATAGGGAAAGTGCAGGTGTGTGATGTCGGCTTCCAGGCGCCGCATCCAGGAGAACAGCTCCAGGCTGATGGGCGCGGAGGACACGGTAGCCAAACGGCCGGCCTTGATCACTCTGATGCCTTCAATGTTCTCCACAACCGTATTGCTGCTGCGGTTGGTAACCAGCACCGTCGTCTCAATCTCGGGATAAGCCGCCAGCCCACGACCGATGAGGCGAATGTGATTCTCAATGCCCCCAACGACAGGGAAATAGTCCTTATAGACCTGCAGAATCTTCATCAATGATCCACTTTGCTGCCGCGTACAGGTCCGCCGCAACGTGATCCGGCGCGAATCCCTGTTCCCTGGCTACCTCTACCTCTCGTTGGCCATATCCCGTCAGCACCAGCACTGTACGTCCACCCAGCGCCTTGCCAGGCGTTAGGTCCGTTAGCTTGTCGCCGACAAAGTAGCTTCCCACCAGGCTGAGGCCCAGCTCCTGCGCTGCCTGTTGGAAGAGCAGCACGCCGGGCTTGCGGCAGAGACAGGACTCGTCGGGATGATGGGGACAGATGTAGATGCCATCGAGACCTGTGCGTGCCCTGGCCAGCTCGCTACGCATTCGTTCATGCACCGCAACCAGGTCCTCCGGCGAAAAGTACCCTCTTGCCAGCCCAGATTGGTTGGTTACCACTATCACCTTGAAGCCGGCCCGGCGCAGCTCGCGAATGGCCCTGGCCGATCGCGGCAGAAGGCGGAAATCATCCGCATGGCGCAGGTAGTTGACCTCCTCATTGACCACGCCATCCCGGTCGAGAAACACCGCCCGGGCCTGTCGACTCTGTGGTTCGCTGGGGGAGGCCATCTCCCGGCTACGATTAATCAAACAGGGCTACCTCTACCAGGTCGCACAGGATGTGTCCCACGGCAATATGCCCTTCCTGAATGCGCTGGGTATTCTCCGAGGGGATGACGACCGACACGTCGGCGAGACTGGCCAGTTGTCCGCCGCCTTTGCCAGTGAGAGCGATGACCTGCAAGCCCTTCTCTCTGGCGACCCGAGCTGCCTGGTTCACGTTCGCCGAGTTGCCGCTGGTACTGATCGCGAACAGAACATCGCCACGCTGGCCAAGGGCTTCAACCTGGCGGGCAAAGACACACTCCGGATCGCCATCGTTGACCAGAGCGGTCAGCAGGGACGAGTTGACCGTGAGCGCAATCGCTGCCAGCGCGGGTCTCTCCCGAGCCAACTTGGCAACCAGCTCACCAGCGATGTGCTGGGCATCGGCGGCGCTGCCGCCGTTGCCGCATAGCAGCATCTTGCCGCCCCGGCGAAAGGTGTCGGCAACGACGCTGGCCGCACGGGCGATATCTTGCGCACAGAGCTGGGCAGTTTGCTGTTTGACCGCCGCACTCTCCAACAACTGAGTTCTGATACGGGTCATCAGGTCGTTCGACATTTGCCAGGCCTCACCTTCAGCTAGAGCTCATCTCCTCACGCTCCCAAGTCTGCAATCCGCGCAACTCAAAGCCAAAGTCCACCACTTGCCCGCCCAGTTGCTCCAGTGCCGCGGCCACCACATGCTTGCGGTCGAACGGGCAATAGAGAAGCAGGTACCCCCCACCGCCCGCACCCAGGATCTTGCCTCCCAGGGCCCCGCCCTTGCGCCCCGCTTCGTACATCGCGTCAATCTGCGGGGTAGTGATTGCCGGGTCCAGATGCTTTTTGGTCTGCCAGGCCTCATGCAAGAGACGCCCGAAATCGTCGAGCTGGCCCTTGAGCAGCGCGTTCTTCATCTGGATGGCCATCTCCTTCTGCGCATCCAGCGCACGCACCACCTTGCTTTTTCTGGCAATGAACGACTCGGTCTGGCGCGCCACAATGTTCGCTGAGACCCTGGTGCGACCAGTGTAACATAGCAACAGGTTGTACTCAAGCTCATTCAGCCGGTCAGGACTGACCCGCAAGGGATTCACGATTACCGCCTGGTCGGTGAACTCGATAAAGTTGACCCCCCCAAAGGCGGCAGCGTACTGGTCCTGCATGCCTCCCTTGATCCCCAGGTCCACACGCTCAATCTGGTAGGCAAGCTCGGCAATCTGATAGTCCGTCAGCGGCTGTCGCAGCCAGTGACGAAAGAGTCCTACCAGGGCCACCACCAGAGTAGATGAGGACCCCAGGCCGGAACCAGGAGGAGCGTCGCTGTGCAGAAAGAGGTGAAGCCCCGTCTTTTGCACGGCCAGACGGCGGATCGCTGCTTTGACCAGGTCCAGCTCGCCGTTGTAAGCCAAGTCTGTCTCACCGTGGTACTTGGCCACAATGTCATAGTCCAGCGAATGAACTGTGATGGCATCATCGTCAGCGGGAAGGAGGCTCACGTAGGCGTACTTGTTGATGGTCACCGACAGCACAGCCCCGCCGCGTTCCTGCGGGTAGGGCGGTACATCAGTGCCTCCGCCAGCGAAACTGATGCGCAACGGTGCTTTGCTTCGAATCAACGTGCTCACCTCAGCCTACTCCTCTGCCAGCCGCTTCTGCTTCACATCCCGCACGAACTGCGCATAGCTCTCCGGAGTGCCAATATCACGGATATACCCCTCTACCACATACCCGCGTAGCAGACCCTGGCGAGCCAGTGAGGGGAACACGTCCATCTCCAGCGACAGGGGTTCACCTTCCGGAAAACAGCCCAGCAGCGAAGGTTCGCAGACATAGAGCCCGGCATTGACCAACCCTTCTCCGGATTGTCCCTTCTCGCAAAAGCCCGAGATCCTGCCGCCGGCATCCAGGACCACCGTGCCGTAGCGGTCTGCCTGATCCACCTGCATCAGTGCCAGCGTTGTCAGCGCCGCGGTCTCTCGGTGATAGGACAGCAGCGCCTTGAGGTCAACGTCCAGGTAGGTATCGCCGTTCAGGACCAGAAAAGTACCTGTGATCTTGTCTTTCGCCTTCCGCAGTGCGCCCGCCGTACCCAAAGGCTGCTCTTCGACGCTGTAATGGATGCTTAACCCCAGGTCAGTTCCATCGCCCAGACAGTCCTGAACAAGCTGATGTTGATAGCCAGTGCACAACACTACGCGCCGGACGCCGCAACGCTTGAGCCAGTCGAGCTGGTAGGTCAGGAACGGTTTTCCTGCTACCGGTGCCAGTGCCTTGGGCAGATCGCCCAGGATCGAGCGCAGCCGCGTCCCCAGACCACCGGCCAGGATCACCGCGCTCGGCAACCTGCCAGCGGACAGTCCGCGTCGGGTCATTGTGCCGACCCCGCCGCCGCAGTGGATAGTGCACCGTGCCGGGCTGCTCGACCCGCAGACCACAGAGAGACAGCCATAGCCGCGCCCAGACCAATCACAGCGTAAAGGCCAAACCCCGACGCGAGCGGCCCCCAGGGAGCAGGCAGCAACACAGCCCAGAGATGGGTCAGCCGAGCCAGGCCAACCAGGGCATAGCAGACCACGACGACCTTGCGCGCCGAACCGCCGCGTCCCCACAGCCAGGCCATTGCCGGCAAAAGCAGAACATGATTGTACCGTTCGATATGGAGCAAGACCACCAGGCCACACAGTATCCACAGATACATGCCTGCTTCGGCCTGCTGCCGGCCGATACGCAGCAGTACCAACAGCACGATAGCAAGCAGTAGGGCATTGAGCCCATAACCCAGCCAGCGAACCGCTGCTGCATTCACCGACCACGGCGGAGTCCAGAACACGGTCTGCCGCTGCTCCACTCCCACCCCGGACACGTCGAACACCTGCGGCAACACCAGGCGGCCCAGCCAGGCAGTGAGTGCCTGATCATCCACGCCGGGCATGGCAGAAGAACGCGCCAACAGCTCCTCGGTCAGATAGACCCAGTATGCTCTGCTCCCGGTCGGACTCGCTGCCAGGCTCAAGCCCGCCAAAGCCAGTACGAGAACACCGGCCAGCAGCGCGTACCGCCATCGCCCCAGCACGGGCCAGATTGCCACCCAGCTCAGTGGAAAAAGCTTGACGCCTGCTGCCAGCGCGGCTGCTCCCGCGGCGGCCAGCCCTGTCCAACGCCGCCTGCTGCTCATAGACCTGCCAACGATCAGGGCAGCCACCATCAGCATGATACTGGCCTGGCCCAATGTCAGATCAAGAAAAGTGGGCCCGAAGGTAAGCACCAGAACAAAGATCAGGCAGCGCATTGGCCAGCTCTGATATCCGGCCAGATTGGCCAGCGCAATAGCAGAGACTACGAGCAGCCCCAGGTTGAGAGCCAGCCATATCCAGGCCGCGACGGGGAAACTGAACCAGGTCAATGGCACCAGCAGCCAGGGCCAGAAAGGAGGATGGTAGATTGGTGGAGGCACAAACGGAATCGACTGAGCAGCCTGCAAGCCTGCCAGCCAGTCCCCCCGAAGGTTGTAGGGCGACATACCCAGGCGCACAGCCCAGGCCGAGGCATAGAAGGCAGAGAAATCAAATAGCCGAGGGACAGGGAAAAAGGTGGTCAGCCTGAGTGCGGCCGTGCCGGCATGGATGGCCAGCCCGGCCAAACCAATGGCTGCCCAGAGCCAGTGCTTGCGCCAGGAGTGGAGGCCAGCGTCAGGGAGAATCCTCCCAACCCATGTTCTCATCGCTCTAGCTCGTCGGTCGGATTATAGACTGGCGAGCGCAATCCACCAAGCTACCGCTGCTATCAGCCGGTGAGGCCCTAGACCAGTCGCTCGTACAGAGCGGCAGTTTCCTGCACCATTCGCCCTACGCCAAAGTACTGTCGCACCCGGGCCAGACCACTGCGGCCCATTGCTGCGGCGAGAGCAGGATCACTGGCCAGGCGCAGCAACAGGCTGGCCAGCGTCGCAGCATCGCCGGGGGGATAGAGGTAGCCGGTCTCACCGTCCTGCAGCGCTTCACGCGTGCCTCCAACATCGCTGGCGATCACGGGCAAGGCCGAGGCCATGGCCTCAAGCACGGTCAACGGGAGCCCTTCCCAGCCCCGAGAGGACAATACCAGGACGTCCGAAGCCTGAAGCAGCCGGGGAATGTCCCTTCTCATCCCGAGCAGATGAACGCTAGACTTGAGTTGCAGGGCTCTTACCTGATTCTCCACTTCGCTGCGCAGTGGACCGTCGCCCACGATCAGCAGATGAGCCGAGTCTAGCTCGCTTTTTACACTACGAAACGCTGCCAGCAGCGTGCCGAAATCCCGCGGGCGAAAGAGCCGGCAGATCGTCGTCGCCACATAAGCGTCCACAGGCAGACCCAGGTCCCTTTTGGTATCAGATTGACCCGTGCGCTCGGGTGTGAAGCGCGAGGTATCGATGCCATTCCAGATTACCTGCACCCGGAGAGGATCAGCAATTCCGGTAGAGAGCAGTGCCTGGCGCTCCGCGTTAGAGACGCACACCCACCAGTCCGTGGCCGGGGCGAGCAAGCGCTCGACGCCCAGCAGGAGTTGCCTTCGCGCAAAGGCATAGTGCGGTGCCGCGAACCCGTGAATGCTGTAGATGCTGCGCGGGCGGCTGCCACTGGGCAATGACAGCAGTGCCAAGCGTCCGAAGAGAGCCGCTCGGGCCCCATGCAGGTGCAGGATCTGAACATCAGCCAGCAGACCTCTGAGTCTGCCCAACGCTGACACAGAGAACCCCGTAGCGAAATCGAGGCGATGAAAGATGACTCCTTTCGCCTCCAGGTCCTCCGGCCGCACGTTGCCGCCATCTTGAGCCATACCCACCCAAACGTCATAGCCCAATTGCTGCAGGCCAGCCGCGAGGTCTCGGACGTGAGCGGCGCCTCCGCCGCGTGACGACGCCACCAGTTCCAGCACCCGGACTGCCGTCACTGGCCACCTTCCTTCAGCTCGAGCCGGTGGATTTGGCCCACTGGCACCATTCGAAACGCAGCCAGGAAGTCTCCCAGCGGATAGTAGCGCGGGTCATCGTTGGCCAGATAGAGCGGTCTCTGCCCCTTGTTCTGCCAGATGGTGTCCAGACCAGTCGGGTCAACCTGTACCACCAGCACATCAGGACGCCGCTGTTCTACCAGCTGCAGGTAGCGAAGCGGCGTTTGCAGAGTCCAATCAGCAACGAGAATCGAGTTGGCAGGCAGCAGGTCGAGAGTGCTCTCGGCAAACGCCCTGGCACCCTCGTAACCGGCTTTGGGCGGCCAAAGGAAGAAGGTGGCTGCCTCTCTGCCCGGCAGATTGCGCGAAGGGATCACGCCTGGTGCAAAGCGGTTTACTATCACCGGTGTCAGACGATACAGGGCAATCTGAAGCATCGCCGCCAGAACGGCTGCTGCCACCCAATGAGTAGCGTGCCAGCGGCCAGTCCATTGCTCAAAACCCAAACCGGCCATCAACGCAATCAGGCCAGTCGCGGGCAGGTAGAAGACATAGGACTCGAGGATACCATGGGTGGAAGAGAATGCGGCCGTGCAGACGATAATGGTCGCCAGGCCGATCAGCAACGGACGATCTTCCCTAGACAAACGCCTCACACCGGGCAAGGCAAAGATACCCAGTAGCGGTAGCTGGTAGACCAATAGCACCAGGTGCATTGCCAGCCGGGGCAGCGAAAAGCTGAATGTCTCTACTACCACCCGGGCAGCGCCGAGGACAACATCAACGAAAAAACCTCGCGCCAGGAACCACAGGCCAAGCAGCCCAAAGGTTGAGACAAGTACCCCGGCGACCAGTGCCCTCTTCCGTTGCCCCGGAGCCAGGGCGTTCCACACCAGCCAGGCACCACCAGGCAGAGCCATGGTCAGCAACAGGTGATTGTAGGTACCTATGGCCCACACAAGCAGACCGGCATAGAGCCACAGGCGCTGTTCAGGTCCCCTTCGCCAACGGAGCAGCATCCACAGCCCGGCGAAAAAGATCAGCAGGTGCAGGGTATAGACCTCTGCCCGTACGGATTCCAACCAGAAGGTATGTGAGAGCGCCAGCCCGGCACCTGATGCCACAGCCGCGCGAACTCTGCCTCCAGCCGCCAGGGCAGCCAAGTATAGGAACGCCACAGCGCCTACACCATACACCGCCGATGCGAGGTTGGCGCGAAAAGCCGGGTTGCCCACAGGTAACCTGACAAAGAGACGTGCCAGAAGACCCCAGACAGCATGGTTCGTCAGCGTTCCCTTGGCCAGGGCTAGTTGAAACATGGCATCGTCGCCCCAGAGGACATCCGGGGCGAGGGAGATCCCGTAGAGCAGCGCAACACACAGCAGAAGGACTCCCAAGGCACGCAAAGGTCTGCATTGGAGAGAATTGTGGCTATTCACCGGAACCTCTGCTCGCCCCTCGGGGAGCAACAGCGCAAAAGAGCAGGTCATTGGCCAGCATCTGTGGCCAGAGGCGAATCAGCGCGCCAGAAACCTGCACTGGTACTACTGGCAGCAACCCGCCACCAATGCCACCAACGGGCACGATTTGGATGCTGGAGAACGCTGCCAGAAGCTGGCGCAACGCAGCAACCGAGAACAGGCGCAGGTGAGTGGGATCCTCAGTGGTGCGGCCCCCCAGGAACGCCAGCCTCTTCCGCCAGTGGAAGGCGTTGGGAACAGAACCTACGAACAACCCCCCTGGCGTAAGGATGCGCAGGACGTCCTGCACCAGCCTTTGAGGGTACGGCAGATGCTCCAGCAGCTCGGCAGCAACCACAACCATAAAGGATGCCGATGCAAAAGGTAAAGGAACGGAGGCCACATCAAGCCAGGTGGTTTCTATGCCCAGGTTCTTCCTGGCTGCGGCCAGCGCCTCACGGTCGATGTCCACGCCGGTCACTCTATTGCCAGCGGTGTAGTAACTGGTGAGGGTGCCATCGCGACAGCCCAGGTCTAGCACCGTCTTGTCGGTGCCTATCCACTGTGCCAGCCGAGGACCCCTGTCCTCCAGCCGGTAACCAAAACCATATCTCTGCCTGGAGGCATGATGCTCCTGATAGGTCGTTTCGATACTGCTTTTGTTCTCTGTCGGTTCGCTCACGAGTCATCGCCCTTGCTACCCGGACGGTTGGAGCCCAGTTCCTCAGAGACATAGTCGAACATCTGCTGCGGGTGAAGGATGTTGAGAAACACTTGTGCGTCGGCCCTGGTGAACTCACGCATCAGCACCAGCGTCGCCAGGTAACTCATCGCCCCCACCAGCGAACAGAGCAGCACGCGTGCCACCAGAGCTACCGGAACAAGGGCTCTCACCGTGCCCATGGTCAGGTACATCGCTGCTGCCGCCAGCAGTATCAGGCTGCTCCGCTTGTAAAAGGCGATGCCAGCGCAACGCCTAGCAGCTCCAAATTGCACCAAGCCGCTGCCCAGATTCATCAACAACATGCCCAGTGCGGCGCCCAACCCCCTCAGCCCGGGCAGAGGCAACGAACCCAACTGTACAGGAATCAGCAGCGCGTCTGCCAGCACCAGAATCACCAGGCCTACACAACTGCTCACCACCAGATCCCGCTGTCTCTCCACAGCGTACAGCACCATACGATAGGGAATGAACGCCGCGGCAGCAACGCTGCTCAATATCAACGCGACCAAGATCGCAGCAGATGGACCAAATCCCGCTCCAAGGGTCAGCTCAACGATCTCCCGGCTGAAGAAAAGCAACAGTGTCGCCACCGGCGCGAGCACCAGCAACAGGTAGCGTTCCGCTACATAGGTGCGGTTGCGCATTTCTTCCCAATTGCCTCTGGCCGCATCAGCAGAGACCCGGGGTAGAAACGGAACTGCCACGGCAGAGGCCACGCGGTCGATCACTAGGCTGAATCCCAGGACTGCTGTGTAGTAGCCGACATCGGCTGCACTCCAGAAAACCCCTATTACGACAGGATTGAGGTTGGTCACAACCATACTCACGGCCGAGTTCAGCATCAGTGGAACGGCATACCTGACGTAGCTCGTCAGGTGCTCACGCGTGGCGCGTCCGATACTGTAGCCGCGGAACAGCAGACCCCCGAGAAGCAACCGGACCACCGGCTCTACCAGGTACGCACCAGAGAGAGCCACCGTGCCCAACCCGAGGAAAGCCACTGCCGCCTTGGCCACAAACGAGAGCAGGCTGCCGCCGACATCGGGGATAGTCTCTTTGGCCGTTTCCAACCGGCCTTCGAAGGTGTGCAGGAGGACATTGGCTATGCTATGCACAGCATAGAAGAGCGCAAGAATGTAGTAGGCCTGTCGCGCCTGGTGATGGTGAATGAGTGCCTGGCCCAGATCCGGCTTGAGCCAGGGTAGGATAACTACCAGAAACAGGAAGGGGACGCAGAGCAGCCCCTTGATCAGCAGCAGAGTCCCAATCAGCGGGGCCGGGTCCTTGTCCGACGCGGCCACTCGCGTCAAGTGCGCCTGAGCAAAGCCCAGGTCGAGAACTATGCTCAGCAGCCCCAGCAATCCCAACAGGTAGCCAATGGTACCGAGGGCCTCAGGGCCCATCCAGCGGGCAATAACAACGGTTGACAGGAACCCGAGGACCGACCCGAACATGCTGACTACAAAGAGCAGGAGGGACTTGCGAGCGGTCAAGGTTTTGCCTCGTTCATGATGCCGATCCGGACGAAGAGGCACCGTGCCTCATCTGCCATTCCACTTGCGCCCTGAGCCCTTCTTCGAGAGTGGTGCGGGGGACAAAGCCCAGCTCACGATGGGCGGAGCTCACGTCGGCCCAGGTGTGCCGCGCATCACCGTGCTGCGCATCCACGTGCTTGACGACCGCCTTGCACCCCAGGATACGTTCCAACAGAGCGATGATCTGGTTCACACTGGAGCGCGATCCTCCGCCGATATTCCACACTCGCCAGCCGGAAATCCCCCGGTCACGTACAAACTCGGCACTCGCTGGCGCGTTCAGCACCAGCAAATTGGCCTCTACGGCGTCAGTCACAAAGGTCGAGTCCCGTGTTTGCTGTCCGTCGCCGTAGATCTGGATCGTCTTCCCCACCCGGATGGCCTCGATGAAACGATGGAAGCCCATGTCTGGACGCTGGCGAGGTCCGTAGACCGTGAAATAGCGCAGGGCAACCGTTGGCACTCCGAAATTGGCCCGGTAGAGGTAGCACAGGTGCTCTGCCGCCAGTTTGGTGACACCATAGGGCGAAACTGGCCGCGTTATGGTCTTTTCCGTGACCGGCAAGTCTGTTGCATCACCATACACCGAGGATGAAGAGGCATAGACGAAACGACGAACCTGGCCGCCTTTACAAGCCTCCAGCAGACGTTGCGTGGCCAGGATGTTATCTTCGCTGTAGGTCTGAAAGGTCTGCCCCCAACTGGCACGGACGCCTGGCTGGGCCGCCTCGTGGAACACTACCTCAACCCCCTCCAGGAGAGGGTGCAGATCACATGAGCAGAGCGATGCCTCAACTAATCGAAAGCGAGGCGAGGTCAGGAGCGGCTGCAGGTTCGCCTGCTTGGTAGCACGCGGATAATAGTCGCTGAAGCGGTCGATGCCCACCACCTCGTGCCCTTCGGCCAACAGCCTTTCAGCGAGGTGCGAGCCGATGAATCCTGCTACCCCTGTCACCAGACACCGTGCGGACATACTCCTCCTATGCTACCGTAACTCTGCCTGGCACTATGGGCAGGAGCTGGTTTTTTGCAGCACAACGATGCCATGCGTGTTGCGAATACCCAGATGGTGTGCAAGAGCATGCGCCAGCCATTCCAAGTGCAGCTTGCCAAAACCACGGATCCCGCCAGACAGCTCTCGCTCCGCAACAAGCCGGTAATACTGCAACTCCTCAATCAGCACCCGACGGACCCACTTGTTAGAATAGGGGCGCACGTGGTCCGGCTTGTCCCAAAAGCTCTGTACATTCTTGGTAGTAGTGATCACCAACAGGCCTTTGGCTGCCAGCACTCGTGTCACCGCCTCAAGAATCACAAAAGCCTGTTCCAGGTAGAAATGCTCCAGAACATCCTTCATCAGAATCCCATCGAACGAGCCGGCAGCGAATGGCAGCGCTTCGCCAGTGCCAAGAATCAAGTTGCCCACGCCACGGTTATGGGCTGCCAACAGGCGCGCAGATTCGACATCCAGTCCCACAAAGCGCTGCGGATAGTGCTCCTCGAAGAACGCGTCCCCGCATCCCAGGTCAAGGATGCGCTTGCACAGCGCCGTATCAAAGGCCCGCAGTGCATACCTGGCAGCGTATAAGGATGGTGTAACTTCCGCTTTGGGCAATGCCCGCACGTAGGCTTCTTGGGGCATAGTCTTTCACGCCTCCACGCTATGTCGAGCCAACCTCACCTACCTGGAGACCATGGCAACGAATGTCTGTACGACCCTGTCCTGCGCATAGTATTGTACATTGGCATGACCCTCGCGGACCAGGCTCTCGTGCAGGATGTGATCAGTCAACAACCGAATTACAGACACAGCCATTCGCTGAACGTCTCCCACTGGCACGATGAATTGCGCCTGCTCAGGCGTCAGAATGTCTCGCACTCCGCCAACATCTGTGGTAACAAAGGGGCAGCCGGCAGCCATGGCTTCCAGTAACGTTCTGGGAAAACCTTCCTCGGTCGAAGGAACCATATAGACGTCCGCTGCCGCAAAGTAACGAATCGCGTCGCGATTGGGGATTCCACCCACCTGGCGCACTACATCCCCCAGGCCGGCTGCTCGAATCTCTGCCAACAATCTTGCCTCGTATGGCCCGCTACCCGCCGCCACCACCAGAGGCGAGGGCTGCCCGACGGATCGCGCCAAGATCTCCCGAGCAATGGGAACGATGTAGTGAGCCCCCTTGCGCTCCACAACTCGGTGCAAGAAGAGGATAATCTGCTGATGCGTAGGCCAACCGAGTTCGGCGCGCAGAGCGGCCTTTTCGGGAAGGTTTTCGAACCGCTTCAGATCCACCCAGTTTGGCATCACTCGTACCGAGGACAGGTTCAGATTATACCCGTTGCTGTAGTAGCGGGCCATGGTCGGCGTACCTGTTACCAGGTGATGCACCAGATGCAGAGCCAGCCCAAGGAGATACTGATTGCGCAGCTTGAGCTTCCAGTCGGACCAAGTTTTCGGCCGCGCCGGCACAAAGTCAAGGGTATGCACGCAATTCCAGTAGAAGGATTCTCCTCCCAGCAGGCGCGTGACGAGCGCCGACAGAATGGCTCCGGAGACAGAGTAGTGACTGTAGAAGACCCGGTAGCCATGTAACCTGGCCAACAACATCACCACCCCAACTTCGATGGCTCGGAGGACAGGTATCTGCAGTCGACGACGGTGTACCCTGATGCCAGGAAAAGACGGGGTCCCTTTGGCCCGTTCGATGATCAACCACACCTCTGCCTGCCTGGCCACTGCCTGCAAAAAGCCATAGATGTGGTACAGGTGCTCCTGCGAGTTCGCATCGTAGGTTGGCAGCACATAGACCAGCCTGGTCTTGCTCATTGGCAAAGCCCCTGACCCTGGGCCTTCTTGCCACAGGCAGCCGTTGTCTCCCACAACTCGCTGAAACCAGCGAGGAGCCTGTCGGGGGAGTACAGGTCCAGAATGTGCGCCCGCGCCTTCTCGCCCATACTCATGGCCCTGGCCCGGTCGCCCAGCAAACCTCTCAGGCGCCCCGCCATCGCCGCCGAGTCGCCGATGGGCACGATGTAACCGGTCTTGCCATCGACAATTGTATCCACAGCACCACTTACGGCTGTGCTCACTACCGGTCTGGCAGAGGCTGCTGCTTCAGCCAGCACCCGTGCGTTTCCTTCGTACAGCGAAGACAGGACCAGGACATCGCAGGCCGCGTAGTAGGCCGGCAATTGATCATAGGCCACTGCTCCGGCAAAGATCACCCGGCTGGCCAGTCCCAGAGCCGCGGCTCGCTCTTTCAGCTCCTGCTCTAACGGGCCACTGCCAACAATGAGCAGTGTGGCAGACGAGTATTCCTCGCCCAGTCCGGCAAAGGCCCGCAGCAGCATGGGGACGTCCTTCTGTGGCACCAGACGAGCCACCAGAAGAACCAGCCTCTTCCCCGTGTGCTTTCCAGCAGCGAGTGATCCCTCTTCCCGCAAGTACTTGTTCCGGACAGCCTGGCCATTCCCCTGCAAGAAGCGTCCAAAATCGGAGAGCGACGGCAGATTCCAGATGCATTGCTCAGAAACCCCCAGGCGCACCAGCTTCTGCTTCTCCGCAGCGCTCACAACGCGAAACGTCGCCGCCCGTCGGATGAGCCAGTGGGCCAGCAGATTCAGAGCACGATAGTAAGGCTTTTCAGCCAGCCACAGAGGATTGTCCACCGCATCGGCAACGAATTGCAGGCTCAGTGGCAACCCGTAGCGCTGCGCAATCAGATAGCCAGCCAGGCCGGTGATGAAAGGATCCTGGGTCGAGACAGCCTGAATGTTCTCTTCACGTACGATCCGCCATCCGGTGCGAACGGCTTCGACCAGGTAGCCGGCCATGCCCCTGCTCCGGCAGGGCGACACCCAGAAGTTGTGCGCTAGCTGAAGCCGCGCCGGCACCGACCCTGAAGGGGGAGCCCGCGTAATCAGGTGATAGTGCTCCAGAATCGATGCATACCTGAGCTGACGTTGGTGAGTATCACCCTGAACCTCTCTTGCGGGCAGGGCAATGGTCGGGTCGTTGCCCACAGCAAGCAGGCGGATCATAGCTTTGCCCCGCCCGCGGTCTGGATGAGCACTGCTTCAGTTGCCTCCACCATATTGTGCAACGAAAAGCGCTCCGGTATCGAGGCCGGCGAAACCGGAAGCCGCGCTATCCAGGTGTGAATCGCCTCGACCAACAGTGCCGGCTTGCCGACCGGGATGAGCTGTGCGTTGGCCAGGTCCCGTACGACTTCACTGGTGCCTCCCGCATCGGTGGCAATCACCGGCAGTCCGGCGGAAGCTGCCTCTAGAACCACGTGGGGCAGACCCTCATAGGTCGAGTTCAGAATGAACAGGTCGCAGGCCCGCAGCAAAGAGGCCACCCGCTCTCGAGGCACTGTTCCGAGGAATCGGACGCGGTCCGATACTCCCAGTTGTGCCGCCAGTGCAGTCAATTCGCCATAGAGCGGGCCATCTCCGACAATTACCAGACCAACATCGGAGCCCAACTCGGGAAGGGCGCAGATCAAGCCATCTACCCCCTTCCAGCCAGTGAGGCGACACACGGTGATCAGCAAGTACCTGGCAGCCAGGCCGATCTCAGCTCTGACCTCCCTATCCTGACTATTGTATCCCTCGGCCGCCGCGATTCTTTCAAACGAGTTGTAGATGACCTGCACTCGCTTCTCTGGCAGTCCCCAGTGCTCGGTCAGCATTCGCTTGAGGTATTCACTGGGCACGATGATCGAGTCCATGCGCTGGTAGCTCCAGTTTCGCCTCCAACGCATCAATTCTACTTTCCAAGGGTAACGCCCGGTCTGGAACGAGTCTATATCATCGCTGATCCAGCCCTTGTCCCGGCAGCGCTCCCACGCCAGGTCGCCGACGACCTTGGCCACTACCGGACGGCGCAGAATCGTATTGACCAGGGCTGTCTCGGTCACCAGTCCATTGGCATAGATCACGTCAGCCTCTCTGGCGCATTTCCAAACGGTCTGGAGCGTGCGCGGGAAGCGACGCCACTGCGGAGGCGCAGCCGACACACGGACAACACGGAATGGGTATTGATCTCGGTCATCGGACTGGAGGGCCACCGTGTAGGTGACCACCGTAACCTGATGCCCCAACTTGACCAGCTCACTGGCGATGCGCGGCACATAGGTAGCTGGCCCGCCGACATCTGGCGGAAAGATGTCCGAGGTGATCAGGATGCGCATATGGTTCCGCTCAGCTCAGAGAACAGGGTCTGGTACCGGGCAGCGATGCGCTCCAAACGGTAGACCTCGGCGCGGGGAGGACCATTGGACGACAGAGTCGCGCGCAACCGGGGTTCCTGCAGGACCCGCAGGATCCCCTGGGCCAGCGCTGCCTCGTCTTCGGGAGGCACGAGGATGCCTGTCTGGTCTGCCTCGAGGATCTCCTCTGGCCCCACCGGGCATCGCGTCGAGACCACCGGGGTGCCAAGGGCCAGCGCTTCTACCAGCACATTGCCAAAACCTTCGTAGCGGGAGGAGAGCACAAACGTCGTCGCGTGGGCCATGTAGCTGTAGGGATTCTCCTGAAACCCGACCAGTTGCGCATCTTCACCCAGACCCTCCCTGGCGATGAGCTGTTCGAGCTCCTGGTGGAGAGACCCCTCCCCCAGAATGAGTAGCTTGCACGGAACGCTCCGTCGCACCCGGGCAAAAGCGTGGATAAGAACGTCAAAGCCTTTCTGGCGATGAAGCCTGCCGACGGCCACCACCACCGGTTGCTGCAATTGAAACCAGGGATGGTCTGGAGCAACCTGCCCCAGGGATCTGACCCGCTCCAGGTCAACCGGATTCGGCAGAACCTGTATCAGCTTTTCCGAGAGGCCACAGTTCTCCACCAGCTCACGCGCGATCCCTTGAGCAATACAGGTCACTCGAGCCGCGCTGGGATACAACCAGCGCAGGGCCGACGCCTTGACGGCACCACCACCAAACAAAACAAACTCGGCGCTGGGCAGGTTTTGTTCATTCACTACCACTCGAGCAGGGCTGCCGGACAAACGGCAGGCCAGCAGGGTGATCAGGTTGGCGTAACGCAGGACGCTGAACACGACCTGAGGCTGCCGCTCGCGGATCAGTCGCGCCAGTCGCCAGATCAGTCGAACGTCATAGCTCTGGCGGCCCTGGAGGTCGACCACTGGTATGTCGGAGGGGATTTGCGGCAGGAAACGTCCTTCCTTCGTGAACAGCGCCAGAATGATATGAAACTGGTTCCGGTCGAGCGAGCGCAGCAGGTCCAGCGCGGCACGTTCTGCGCCTCCTCCGCCCACCGACGGCAGCACAACCAGCAGCTCACAGGGTGCAGTCATTTCTAGCGCCCGGGCATGATGAGACATAGCAGCACGGGAACGATGCCCATGATCGACAGGATGGCGATCCTCTGTCCCCGCCAGCCCCGCAATGCATGGAGGAACCAGACCTCGGCGAAAAAGATCCAGGCCGCCAGGCCAAGGGTCTCGGTCCGCGCCCATTCCCAGCATGCGCCACGGGTGTACAGCCTAGAGACACTGTTAAGCAGCAGTACTATTGTTAGGAGTGCTATTCCGAGGAACAGTACCCGGCTTTCCTCCCAGGGTCTGCCTGTTGCCCTCCCCCTTATGGCTCTGGTCCAGCTCATCACCCCTTCGACGAAAGCCGCTGCCAGGGCCGCACAGGCAAGCACATCAACCCAGTACAGGGCTTGCCACCAGAGAAGTGGCAGAGAAGCCGGGTTGGAACCCAACTGGGCAACAGCCCAGTTTCTAGTAACAGCCCAGAACAGAATGCCAAGCGCCAGGATCAAGGTCAGCTCCGCTACTGCCTTCCGCGCGTTGCGCTGCCTTCTGGCAGCCTGCCATGCATAGAGACAGAGACCTGCCACAACAAGCACCCCGCCAAGCAGGGAGAAGAGCGGCGAGTAATCCCGGCCAAACTGAATGAGCGCATGGCGCTGTGGCTCAAGAGTGTACCGGTCGCCGTCGATTTCGATCACCTCGGTGCTGGTTATCACCACCTGCTGAAAGGCGGCGGTTTCGGCCCCACGGAAGGCTTCGACCTGGAACAGCGGCTCTACTCCTCCCTGCGGAGGCAAGGCAAAACTAACGCGCAGCGAGAGGTCCCGCTCTGGCACCAGCACATAGCCCTGGTTCCCCTTCTGCTGAAACTGAAGGGCTGCTGTCTGGCCAGGCACTCCCAGCACCACGATGTAGCGGGAGGCTTCTTCATCGCGGAAGCGCAGCGTCACTTCACCCAGTTCGGAAGCTCCGGTTTCGGGAGTCTGCAGAGCCAGGCGGTGACCAGCAGCGTCCGCAGCCCGAATGAGCAAAACCGGCTCGGTAGAGACCTGATGGAACATCAAACCGCTGAAGAAGGAGGGGGTTTGGTCAAACAGAACTTCTCTACCTGCAACCCCGTCCGCGTTCAGAAAAGTCAACTCGGTCTGCCCGCCATGCACCAACCCCGTACTTGGATCATAGTGCGACTTGATGCTGTCGGCGCGGAAAGCCAGGCCGCTCCCATGACCAACCGGCTTGACCTGCCCCGGGCGAAGGGAGACATTGCCCTCCCTCCAGGCCAATCGTTCCTGAAAAGCCCCGCCGGCCAGTATCAGCACCAGGCCGCAAACCACAAGCAGTGACGCCCACAAGCCAACGCGACCGGCGGACTGGTTCTGGTCGCTTTCGCGCGTGCGCAGCCGCTGCCATAGATCCGCTGCAACCAAGATCAGGTTAAAGCCAAGCAGCCCGAGCAGTACTCGCAGCCACGCCGAATGGATCAGGTTGATCAGACTGAGGCGCACCATCCACTCAGCCAGGAGACCATACTGGGCACGGAAGGAGGCGAGCCATACGCTTGCCGCCACGGGATCTAGCGCAGCCTCAGAAGGGAGCTGGGGAAGCAGGACTGTGGCGCAGATCAGAAGGCCAAGCGCAAGAAGCAAAACAATCGTGGTCCAGGGGGAGGCAAACAGGCGCCAGAGGCTGCTCAGAACATCCCTGGAATCCCACTGTTCAGCAAGCCGACGTCGGATGGTCATAGCCTCGCTGGCGCTCCCCCGCTGGCCAAATCGCCCCGCCACGACGGGGCCCTTCTCTTAGCCCACTCTTGCTGCCACGGCAGGACTGGGACGGTAACCAATGATACGCTGAAGGCTACCGTCCGTCAATCACTGCAGCGTCAGACTGCCGAGCGTCGTCGGGGAGCCCAGCTGCTGTCCGGTGGCCAGAGTGCGTACTTCCAGGGTGATGCGATACGTGCCCACCGAAAGGTCATCGGGCAACACAACGTTATGTTGATCTCTGACCAACTGCTCTGGCAGCCACTGCGTCGTTGGGTACATACCCTCAGTGGGCGGTGCTGTTCTCTCGAGACGCGCCTTCCCACTGCTATCAAGGAAACGCAGCGTCACCACGACATCTTCGGTCACTTGCCTGGTTGCTTCCCAGAACAGAGTCAGGTGGACGATATCTCCCGGATGCAGGGGTGCTGTGGGGTCGTGTTCAGCGCCAAGTCTGGCCAGACTGTATCCTCGCAGCCAGAGCGATTGAAAGTGAGCGTCGGTCTCTCCGGTGAATCCCAGGATAGACAAAGGGGGAGAGGCCACAGCCGGCAATACCTGAATCGCCTGCAATACGACACTATTGCCGGCTTCCTGCTTGTTGCTCACCACGAATAAACGCAGCCCGCTGTCAGCTTCATAGAGGCCGATCTCAAGCAGGTACTCCCCGGGTGGCGCGCCGGGCAGGATCAGCAGACCATAGTTGTCCGTCACCTGCTCGCCCTCCTTCCAGAGGGTGGTCATCTTGACCCCTCCGCCCGGCTCGGCATCGCGCTGGCCGACCATGTGTCCATAGGGATCGAGCACGTGGGTAAATACCTTGTAACGCTGCGTCATCGGGGTGAGCGCCTGCCAGAAAAGGGAGAGTTGGAGAATGTCGCCAGGAGTGACCGTCTCAGCAGGCAGATTGTAGCCAAGCAACCTGATCTGATGGCCGAACTCGACATCCAGGGGATGTTCTATGCGGCCCTCGATGGCGCCGGAAGGCACAGCATAGACCACCAATCGTACGTTGCCATACCAGGAATCCATGGCCTTGTAGGTGTTGTTGTCCAGCCAGCCCTCGATGAAGCGCTCCGGGTCGCTCTCATCGGTCGCCCAGAAAACGGCAAAGACCCTCCTGCGGTCCTTCACCAGGTTCTGCAGGTCGGCAAGGGTAATGTCCTTGTTCAGAGGGCGCTGCAGAGGAAGCGGAATCACTGGCAGGCTGCCATGGTAGTAGTAGGAGAAGGTTTCGATCTGTCCCGGAGCGTTGATCAGCACCGCATCGCCCGGTACACCCATGGCCTGAACGTACTGAGCGATGCCACGGTAGTTGTCTCTGGCAAAGGCCTGGTTCCAGTAGTAGCCCTTGAGGCTGACCAAGGATGCAACCGCAACCCAGCCAGCACCCGCTGCCACAAGCAAGCTTCCTACCCTGGCCCGCCTGTCTGACGCGCTCAAAGAGAACAACGTGTCTGTTCCGCGGGCCAGAAGCAGCGCAAACGGCACGGCGCAGATCAGCAGGAACTTGGGATTGTACATCGGGCGACGCAGAGACAGCAGGTACAGAAGAAAGATCGGCACAGACAGGTAGAGCAGGAGCATCATATGAGGCACGGTTGAGGCCAAGCTCGTCTGCCTATTACGCCAGCCCTGCCACAGTGGCGCGACTGCACCCAACAAGAGCAGGACGGCGAAGCCAAACAGCAGGAGAGCTGGTCTGGCTGGTGCGGAGAGACCCAGGCTGAACACCCTCAGCAGGTCCACCATCAGCGCAGTCAGCTTGACGGGCTCGCTAACCGCGGGCCAGGCTTGCAGTTGACCACGCGCGGCAATCAACCAGGGAGCAAAAGCCGCCAGGACCAGTCCCTGTAGAGCTGCCCAGATGAGAACCCGCCGCAGCAACCCTGCTGAATTCCCGGGACGGTCTATCACCAGCCAGTAGAGAAAGGCGAGGTTCTGTGCCAGGACCACTGCAACGGCAAAGTAGTGCGTGTAGAGGAGCGGGATGGTCAGAATCACATAGCAGGCCGCCCAACCTTGAGCTCCCCTCCACAGCGGGCGATGGCGACCGGAGTCTTTCTCAGCGCGTGACCAGCGCGGCAGCAGTTGCAGCAGTGCCCAGGTAGAGGCCGCTCCCAGACAGGCGCAGAGGGTGTACATCCGCGTTTCCTGGGCATAGTACACCAGGAAGGGTGACAAGGCGGCAAAAAGACCGGCCAGGAGGCCAATGCGCTCGGCCTGGGCACAGCCAGTGTGTGCCGCCTCACCCCCTTCTGCAGCCATAGAGGGGAGCATCAGCTTGCCCAGTTGGATGGTGAACAGCACGAGGACGGTGCCCAGCAGAGCCGAAAGCGACCGCACCGCCAGCTCGCTCTGGCCCCACAGCGCAATCCAGCCATGCAGCAGGTAGTAATACAACGGGGGATGGATGTCGTGCGCGGCGCTCCGGGCGATGGTCAAGAGATCGCGCTGAGCAAGCGCGACGCTGGTTCCTTCATCGTTCCACAGGCTCTGGGCATCAATGCGATAGAACCGCAAGCCCAGGGCCAGCAGTAGCACCAGCACCAGCAAGATGTCGGCCCTGCGCCGCCTCCTCCTGTCCAACTGCCAGGGCCTACTTTCCCTTGAAGCTCGGCTGGCGCTTTTCGAGGAATGCCGCTGTGCCTTCCAAACGATCTTCGGTTGCGCAGGCCAGACCAAACTGGCTGGCCTCGTAAGCACAGGCAGTGGCCAGGTCCGTCTCGCTGCCGGCATTGATGACGCTCTTGGCCAGGGCAACGGCGATTGGCGGCTTGGCGGCTATGCGACGCGCCAGGTCCAGAGCAACCGCCATCAACTCACCGGCCGGCACTACCCTGTCCACCAGGCCAATGCGCAGTGCCTCCTGGGCCGAGATGGTCTCCCCGCTCAGCACCAACCACTTGGCTTGACCCTTGCCCACCAGCCTGACCAGCCTCTGAGTGCCGCCATAGCCAGGAATGATGCCCAAGTTGATCTCCGGCTGGCCCAGCTTGGCCGTATCGGCGGCGATACGGATGTCACAGGCCATGGCTAGTTCACAGCCGCCTCCCAGGGCGTAGCCGTTGATCGCCGCGATGACTGGTTTGGTCAGGTTCTCAATCCGGAAGAGAATCTCCTGACCCCGTGTGGCAAACTCGGCGCCAGATGGCCCATCAGCGATTGCCCGGAGCTCCTTAATATCCGCGCCGGCAACGAAGGATTTCTCGCCAGCACCGGTGAGAATGACACAGCGTACGCTGGCATCCTGTTCCGCCTCAGCAATAGCGGCTGACAACTCGGCCATAGTTGCCGCGTTCAGCGCATTCAGAACCTGGGGCCGGTTGAAGGTGATGGTAAGGACGCCTCCCTCAAGCTGGATCAGCAGATTGTGGTACTCCATCCTCAGCGCCTCCTACTTGTAGTCGTAAAAGCCCTTGCCGGTCTTGCGGCCCAGATGCCCGGCCAGAACCATACGCTTGAGCAGCGGCGGCGCCGCATACTGAGGCTCTTTGAATTCGTCGTACATCACGTTGGCGATGTAGTAGGCGGTGTCCACACCGATAAAGTCCAGCAAGGTGAGAGGCCCCATGGGATGGTTCAGGCCCAGCTTCATAGCGGTATCAATGTCCTCTCGCGAGGCCAGGTTGTTTTCCAGCGCCCGTACGGCGCCCAGCAGATAGGGCACCAGGAGCAGGTTGACGATGAACCCTGGCGTGTCCTTGGCCACGACGATTGTCTTGTGCAGAGAGGCACCCACATCCCTGGCCACCTGCAGCGTGTCATCACTGGTCTGAATAGTCCTGACCAGCTCCAGCAGTGGCATAATGGGCACCGGGTTGAAGAAGTGCATTCCCAGAACCTTGTCAGGGCGTTTGGTAGCGGCAGCCATCTCGGTGATGCACATGGAGGAGGTGTTGCTGGCGATAACGGTATGCGCTGGACACAGACGATCTAGCGTGGAGAAGATGGCCTTCTTCTCCGCCATGTTCTCCGTGACCGCCTCAATCACGAGATCACTGGCCTGAAGCTCCTCGAGGGCGCAGGTCCCGCGGATCCTGGCCCAGGCTGCGTCCATCTCCCCGGCCGTCAGCTTGCCCTTCTCGACACCCTTGGCCATCGATCCCTTGATGCGCGCCAGGCCCCGGTCAAGAAGCTCCTGATTGACTTCTCGTACGATCACGTCGTAGCCACATCGAGCGCAAGTCTCGACGATCCCCGAACCCATCAGACCACAACCAACCACTCCGATTCTAGAGATAGCCATGGTTTCTCCTTTCTCAGAGAATTGCCGCGCCGCGCGGCGGCCGACGTCTGACGAACGCAGAAGAACTATGATGCAGCTACGCCTCAGTCCACCGCACTTGAATTGCCTCAGGTCCCAGCATGGAACGCAGCTTTTCTTCAAGGGCGCGGTCAAAGCGAGTCGTTGCGTTGGGAAAGTCCAACTGGACTCGCCCTCCCTCAGTAATGACAGTAATCAGGAAGCGGTCCGGCCCCGGATGGCTCGCCAGCATTTGATAAACGTGGCGCACAAGCTGGCGGTCATGCCCCTCGCCGACGCTGAGATCAACGGTTATTTCTACCAGGTGTACTTTTGGCACGTCGGTGCTGTTCCCGGGAACTGCCACGCGCAGATCCGCAACCGAGTCGGCCAGAACTTGAACCTTGCTTCCTCGTACATCCACTTTGCCTTCGACGACCAGCAATTGCTCTTCGACCAGCAGATTCTTGCATTTCTCATAGACCTTGGGAAAGACAACAATCTCGAGGCTGGCAT
Organism: Chloroflexi bacterium ADurb.Bin180; assembly: GCA_002070215.1. Classification (NCBI taxonomy): domain Bacteria; kingdom Bacillati; phylum Chloroflexota; species Chloroflexi bacterium ADurb.Bin180. The sequence continues at coordinate 43,696 of MWCV01000001.1, forward strand.
TCGCGTCCTCGATGCCCACGAAGGCCATTTCGTGACCCGTCTTTTTGGCGACTACCAGCCGGCTACGCTGGACTTGACCCGCTACGGTGACCTTTTGACCCTGAAGAGATGGGTCGATCTGATCCAGTGGCGTATAGTTGCTCCTGGCTGCGCTATTCACCGCATCCGCGAGCTGCTGCAATGGATGGTCGGTGATGAACGCGCCGAGCAGCTCCTTCTCCCAGGCCTGAGTCTCCTTTGTCGACACCGGAGGAAAGTAGGAGAGGTCGGACAGTGGGTCTGGCTCGTTGGGTCCTGTGGTGAGGATTGCGTCAAAGCCAAGCTGCCCGATGGTACTGGCTTGAAGGGACAGCTCGGAGAGCCTCATCATTCGATCCACCAATGCCAGTAACCTGGGCCGCTCTCCAAAGGGGGCAAGAGCCCCTGCCTTGATCAGAAACTCGAGCCCGCTTTTCTTGATCTGTTTGAGGTCTACCCGCTGAGAAAAGTCAGTCAGATTCTTGAACGGTCCCCGTTGCTCCCTGGCTTGCAGGATCAGCTCCACCGCTCCCTGTCCGACGTTCTTGATCGCACCCAGACCGTAGCGGATCGCGGTCCTGCCCAACCCGTGCTGAGCCGAAGGCGTCGGTGAATCCAGCAGCTCGATGGCAAAGTCGATTCCGCTTCTATTCACATCCGGAGGCAGAATGGGAATGCCCAGACGGCGGCACTCGCCGACATACAGACCGACTTTCTCTGGATTGTTGCGTTCAACAGACAGCGAGGCGGCCATATACTCTACCGGGTAGTAAGCTTTGAGATAGGCAGTCTGGCAGGTAATCACCGCATAAGCCGCACTATGGGCCTTGTTAAAGCCATAGTTAGCAAAGTCCAGTATCCAGCGAAAGACTTCCTCCGCTCGTTCTTGCGGCATGCCACGGCTAACGGCACCGTGAAGGAACTTTTCGCGCTGCTCGTTGAGCTCTTTTTCTTTCTTCTTGCCCACAGCGCGGCGCAGCAGGTCTGCTTCAGCGCTGGTAAAGCCGGCGATGTCCGTCGCAGTGCGGATGATCTGCTCCTGATAGACAATTACCCCATAGGTATCGCGCAGGATTGGCTCAAGGCTGGGGTGGATGTACTCCACCTTCTCTCGGCCGTACTTGCGCGCCACATACGTGCTAATGAACTGCATCGGGCCAGGACGATAGAGAGACAGCAGCACCACAACATCTTCAAAGTTGGATGGCTGCAGATCCAGCAGCGTCCTCCTCATTCCTCCGCCTTCCACCTGAAACACTCCCGCTACGTCGCCGCTCGAGAGCAGACGATAGATCGCCGGGTCATCAGTGGGGATATTGTCCAGGTGAAACGAGGTTCCGTGATTGGCGTTGATGAGGTCAACCGCACGCCGCATGATGGTTAGGGTAGCAAGGCCAAGAAAATCGATCTTGAGCAGGCCGATCTCTTCCAGTACTCCCATTGAGTACTGGGTGATGATTTCATCGCCTTTGGGGATACGTTGCAGCGGAAGGTATTCAGTAAGCGGCTGGTCGGCAATCACTACCCCCGCGGCATGCGTGGAGATGTTCCGCGACACGCCCTCCAGCCGGCGCGCCTTATCGATGAGGTCCCGGATATAGTCGTCCTGGTCGTAGGCAGCCTTGAGTTCCTGGGATGCTTCCAGCGCTTCCTGCAGCGTCACCTTGGAACCAAAAGGTACCATCTTGGCCAGCCGGTCGCCTTCTCCCGGCGGGAAACCTAGGGCCCGCGCCACGTCACGGATCGATGCCCGGGCCGCCATCGTGGCAAAGGTCGCAATCTGCGCTACCCGGTCTTGGCCGTACTTGTGGACAACATACTCGATCATCTCTGCCCGACGGTCGTCGGGAAAATCCAAGTCGATATCGGGCATGGTGATTCGGCCCGGGTTGAGGAAGCGCTCAAAGATCAGACCGTGGCTGAGTGGTTCCAGACTGGTCAGGCCAAGCGAGTAGGCTACAATGCTGCCTGCCGCCGAGCCGCGAACGTTCCACCAGATATCCCTGCTCTGTGCAAAGCGCACCAGATCCCAGACGATCAAAAAGTAGGTGTCAAAACCCATCTGGTGGATGACCTGGAGCTCGTACTGGAGGCGAGCTTCCAGCTCTGGCGTGATGGTCGCATAGCGGCGCCTCATGCCTTGCTCGCACAGGTACGCTAGGTAGGTCTGAGGCGTATAGCCATCCGGGACCGTGAACTGCGGGAGATGAAAGCCCTCTCTGGCCAGGGTTAGAGAGCATTCCTCAGCCACGCGTTGTGTGTTCTCCAGCGCCTCTGGCAAGTCCGCAAATAGCACCGCCATTTCGTCGGCGCTTTTGAGGTAATAGTCATCCCCATCCATGCGCATGCGTTCGGGGTCATCCATCGTGGTGCCGGTCTGGATGCACAGCAACACCTGGTGCGCGGCTACATCCTCCCGGTGGACATAGTGCACGTCGTTGGTGGCCACGAGAGGAACGTGCAGCTCACGCCCGAGTTCTATTAGATGCTGGTTGATCCCCTCAAGATCCGGCTGGCCAACGTGGCGCTGGAGCTCGAGGTAGAAATGGTCCGGTCCAAAGACCTCTTGATACCAGCGGACCGCGTTTCGTGCCGCATCCATCTGGCCTTCGAATATGCAGGCCGGTATTTCGCCGGCTCTGCAAGCGCTGAGAGCGGTGATGCCCTTGCTATGAAGCTGAAGGATCTCTCGGTCAATGCGTGGTTTGCGGTACCAGCCTTCGAGGTGTGCTTTGGTGGTCAGTTGAATCAGGTTGCGATAACCAACCATGTCCCGCGCCAGCAGCACCAGGTGGTAGGGCTTGACACGCACGCCGGAATCCCGCTCCAGCCTGCTCTTGTGCGCCAGGTAGGCTTCACAACCGATGATGGGCTTGATTCCTGTGCTGACTGCCGTGTTGTAGAAATGGATCACCCCGTGCATCACGCCATGATCGGTGATGGCGAGGCTTTCCATGCCCAACTCCCTGGCACGAGGAAGAATCTCCTCGATCTTGCTCATGCCATCGAGCAGCGAATACTCGGTGTGAACATGCAGGTGAGTGAACGGTTTAGACGCCATTGCAGAGCATCACCACGAATCGGACATGGCTAGATCTTGGCCAACCCTGCCCCTGCCGCCAGGAGCTGCGGCACTTCTGCCGCGGTTCTTGCCTCAGCATAGATGCGCAACACAGGCTCTGTACCTGAGGGCCTGATCAGCAACCAGCTATCATCATCCAGCAGGTACTTGACGCCGTCGTTGTTGTTGACACGCAGCACACGATGGCTGAGGATACTCACTGGTGCCTCCCGGGTGAGGCGTTGGGTGAGTTCTTTCTTGTCAAATGCCTGTGTGTGAACATCGTTGCGGCCATAGTGAAACACGCCGAACTCTTGCATCAGGCCGTCGATGGTCTTGTGCAGCGGCTGTCTCTGATAGGCCATCATTTCGGCCAGCAGCAGTCCCATCAGGATGCCGTCGCCGTCAAGCACATGTCCTCGAATGGTCATGCCGCCGCTCTCTTCGCCCCCCATCAAAACCCCGACCGGGTCGTTGAGAAACCACGCGCAGATGTAGTTGAAGCCGACCGGCGTCTCGCGCAGTGGGAGGTTGTAGCGATCCGACAGCCTGTTCAAGAGCTGGGTCGTAGACACACTCTTGACTACCGAGCCGCGCCACTTGCGCTCTTGCACCAGGTGGCGCAGTATCAGCGAAAAGATGCGATGAGGGTCCACGAAGCAGCCCTGTGCATCCGCTGCCCCGATACGGTCGGCATCGCCGTCTGTGGCCAGGCCGAGATCATAACCGCCATTGCGCATTGTCGTCAACAGATCCTTCAGGTTCCGCTCTATGGGTTCAGGGTGGATGCCGCCAAAACCCGGGTTCAGCTCGCCATGTATCTGTGTTACCTCACAGCCGGCTTCGCGCAGAAAGGTGGCGATATATCCGCGGCCCGCCCCGTACATCGGGTCAACTGCTACCTTCAGCCCACAGTGCTTCAAAGCATCCAGGTCCACCAGTGTGCGCAGGTGATCGAGATAGGCAGGCATTGGATCAAAGCGAGTAATACCAGGATACTCCTGAGGAAGGTTGGACAGCGCCCAACTGCGATCCTCAGGCACAATACCGTTGGTATGGTTGCGGGCGAGGAACTCCTCAATCACCTGGGTCTCTTCTGGCAGACCAGGACCCGTATGTGGACCCTTGAACTTGATGCCATTGTAGCGCGGTGGATTGTGGCTGGCGGTGATCATGACTCCGCCCGCTGTTCTCAAGTGCCGAATGGCGTAAGCCAGCGCCGGTGTGGGACAGTCCGACTTGGAGAGGTAGACAGTCACGCCACGGTCAGCCATTACCCTGGCTACTTCCATTGCATAGCGATCTGAAAGGAAACGGGTATCGAAACCAATGGCGACCGTGGTATCGCGAGGCCCCTGCTGAGAGGCGTCTGACGGCGGTCGAAGGACATAGTCGGCAATAGCCTGGGCTACCAGACGGACATTGGCAAAGGTGAACTCGTCGCTGATAACAGCGCGCCACCCGTCCGTACCGAACTTGATTGGCATTCTGCGTTGCCTCCCTCGAATCTGCGCCTTTCACGAGTTCACCCCGGGCGTACTCTCAAGCCGGTAGCCGCGCCTGCACGCTGGACAGATATAGCGATCTTCTTCAGAACCAACTCTGTCCAGTCTACTGCCGCACGCACAGACAAAACCGACAAGCCTTGCCGGGTTGCCGACCACCAGACCGTGTGCCGGGACATCGTGAGTGACAACCGCTCCCGCCCCTACCATGGCAAACGTTCCCACCGTGACCCCGGGCAACAGGATCGCTCCGGCACCAATGGAAGCGCCCCTCTTCACCAGCGTCCGGCCAACTTCCCAGTCCGAGTCCCCTTTGAGTTGTCCATCAGGGGTGATGGCTCGTGGCAGCCGGTCATTGGTGAAGCATGCGTGCGGGCCGATGAACACTCCGTCTTCGATTGTGGCACCGTGATAGATGCTGGCGCCGTTCTGCACCTTAACCTGACTGCCAATGACGACGTCCAAATCGATGTAGACACCTTTGCCAATGATACATTGTTCGCCAATGCGGGCGCGCTCACGAATCTGGGCCTGGTGCCAGATCCTGGTTCCCTCGCCAATGGACGCCTGAGGAGATACCTCTGCCGTGGGGTGAATCTGCACGTTCAAAACCATCAGGCAACCTCCAAAAGCCCCGGTCTACGCGCTAACCCGATCATAGACCTCAAGAATGCTTTCGCCAGCCACAGACCAGGAATGGCGCTGAATGACTCTCTCGCGCAGTGCCAAACCCAGCGCTTGTGACGCGTCTTTCCTATCCAGAGCCGTCTCCAGTGCCAGCGCCAACGAGCTCGTATCCCCTGGTTGGGCATAGATACCCAGATCGCCCAAGTATTCCCGGCTCACAGGGACATCAAATGCTACCGTTGGGATACCCATTGCCATGTAGTTGAGCAGTTTACCACTGCCTTCAGTTGTTGACATCTTGGGCGCGACAGCCACGTCGCCAATCCCCAGATAGCTCGGTGCCTGCTCGTAAGGAATCTTTCCCGTAAAGGTTACGTGGTCTGCCACACCCAGATTCTGGGCCAGGCTCTGGTAGATCTCGACCGATGGGAAGCCCATTATCAGGAAATGCACGTTCGGGCGGCGCAACAGTAGCTCTGCCGCGGCCTGCAACAGCAGGTCCGTTCCCTGCCACTGGGCCAGCAGACCGAGGTAGACCACAACCTCACGTTCAGCCGGGATACCCAGAGCCGCTCCAAGCTCGGATACGGCCGCTGCCGAGCGCGCCGGCGCAAAGAAATCGGCATTGACGCAGTCGGAGATGGCGGTGATTTTGCTGCCAGGACAACTGAACTCTTTCTGCAACAACTCGGCGGCGTGATGCGAACTGGTAATGATCGCCTTGGGCAGTTGTACAATGCGCTCCTCCAGCCACCGCAACGGACGATAGAGCTTGCCTTGCGGGTCGAGGAAGCGATGGTCGACCATCTCTGCAGTCATGCTGCCTTGAAAGTCAAAGACCAGCGGCGCACCCACGACCTTGCCGACCAGACTGCCAATCAGAGCTCCTTCGTGCAGGTGGCCGTGAATGATATCGGGTCGAGTCGGCAGGGCTACCGCCAGAGATTTCCAGGCCAGCAGCGCGTCAAAGGCCACCTTGTGCCGGGATGAGCCTACCTCATAGTCAGTTCGCCACGGAATGGCGGCCGTGCGCCGTATGTCCAGACCGGGGATGTCTCGTCCCCTGTTGTACGTGCAGACAGTGACCCGGTTGCCCAACCGTTGCAGAATGCTGGCTTCCTCCAGGATACGCACATGGCATCCATAATCAGCAAAAAAAGACGTAGGCGCAATCATGAGAACGTTGTACGTTCTGCGCAAGCGACTATCCGCCCCAGAGGGTGCAACGACGGGCTGCGGTTGGTCTGACAAGCTCTCTTCTCGCCGCTATTTCCCAGTCGCCACATTGCCAGGCCCGGCATCTCCGCTACGAGAACGATCCTCAGGCGGATTGCGGGGTCGAAAGAGATCACCCATCATTATGCGAGCGGTTGAGAAAGCGCTGTAGTCAACCGGTTCGCCTTGATCGAGTTCGCTGACCGCCCAGGAGTCATGCATCTTGACCGCCTGCTCAAGCACCTTCTGAATGGCCTCGCGCTCTCCCTCTGCCACAAGCGTACGCAGCTCAGCGAGTTGATTGAGCAGGATATCCAGCCAGCGCACCAGGTTGGTTCTATTGGCCAGGCACATCTCGGCCAGTTTGCCCGGATCAGGCGACAGGGGCTGTGTTGTAGCTACAAAATGGGTACCGGAGAGCCTCTGCAGCTCTCGCCGAGAAGGACTGCCGCCGGCTACAAGTTGAAGGGCAGCCGCGATGACGGCCGGCAATAGCTCAACCGCCGCTATCAAACCGTCGTGTTCGGCAGCATCCACAAAATAAGGACGGGCACCGACGGCTTCAACCAGAGCGGATACCCGCTGAATGGCTTCCGGGGGCACGTTGGGAGCAGGGGCAAGACACCAGGTGACCCCGGTCAACAAATCAGTGGCTTGACTGGTCTCATCACCCCGCTGACTTGGGATGGGGTGGCCGCCCACGAAAAAGATGTGCCCTGGCAAGGTCTCCTTCGCCCACGCCAGCACGGGAGTCTTGACGCTGGCGGTGTCTGTCACCACGCAGCCCTTTTTCAGCTCTGGTCCTATGGCCTGCAGAGTAGCACGGATCCCCTCGAGCGGGATAGAAAGGATCACCAGATCAGCTCCATCACAGGCTCCGATGAGATTCCAGTCGGTACGGTCCACGCAGCCAGCCTTCTGTGCGCGACGGGCGGCGTCATGATCCCGGTCGTGACCGGTCAGCTTGAGGTCTGCTCGGGTTCTTTTGAGCGCTCCGCCAATGGCCGTCCCGGTCTGGCCAAGACCCACAATGGTGATATTGAGTCCCATAGTTTCTCCTCAGTTCGCTTCGTCCGCTGCCTGCAACCGCGCCTGGAGGTCGCGCTCTGCCTGGCTGGCTTGAGTTTCCGGCATCGAGTGGTGGTGGGCAATCAACCGCACTGCCGTATCATCGGCACCTGCCCTCGCGGCCATCAGGGCACCGAGCTCGGCATGATGCAGTTCGACGTAGAAGGGGTAGCGCCAGCTGGACGGATCAGCATCCTGGAGCCTGCCAAGGGCCTCCGGCCAGCAGGCTTGCAGCAGAACAACCGCAACGCGATGCCAGAGTCGGATTCTACCACCTGTTTTCCCAATATCGTGCAGGAGTGCAGCCTGCCCCAGCGCCAGGTCCACTGGTCCGGTTCGCTGCAGCGTTTGCAGCACGGCCAGCGCGTGACCTCGCTCGACTGCAGGCATTCCCTGGAACAACTGTGTTTGTTCCTCTGATAAGAAACGGCCTGTCTCGACAGTGACCAAGCGGTCATCCGGGTGCAGCGCAGAAAGGAACTGCTTGATGCGGTACAGCGGCCGCACTTAGACACCAAGAAAGAGCCTGGTGAACAGCCACACCAGGGGATCCATAAAGCGCCCCAGCAGGTCGAACCCAAAGAACTGCCCCGCCAGGATCAACACAAAGAGCAGAATGGGGCCTTGTTGCTCAAACGCAGTCAGGCTTTGAGAAATCCGGTAGCTGGTTGGGCCGCGAATCCCGGCCAGAATGCCCTGTAGAACTCCATAGCCATCTAGCGGCGGCAGAGGGATCAGGTTAAATACCGCCAGCCCGATGTTGATAAACATAATCCTCAGGAGCAGCATGCCCAGTGAACCAGGAAGGTTAATGCCAAGACGAAGGGGCAGGCCGATCACCGCGGCAGTGACCAGGTTCGCCAGGGGACCAGCGAATGAGACAATGCCCATGCCGATTCTGGGCCCATAGCGCAGGTTACGCGGGTTCACCGGCACCGGCTTGCCCCAGCCGATGCCCCGACCGGCAAAAGCAGCAAAGAGCATCATCATTGTCCCAATCGGATCAAGATGGACGATGGGATTCAACGAGATGCGTCCAAGGTATCTGGCCGTAGGATCGCCCAGCCTATCAGCGACCCAGGCATGAAAACACTCATGTACGTCGAGTGCGAGTAGGATTCCGAGCAAACTGGCAATAAGACTGCGGGTATCCACCGATGGTTTCCTTCCCGAGGCGCCCCGTGGTTAGTGCGCGGCGATTATAGCACAGGGCATTTACCCGTGGCAACTGCCTCTTTCCTGTGCTACAATAGGGGCGGCGGCGAGTTGTGCCACATTCTGAAGCGTTGCTATCGTTCCCTGGAGGCTCGATGAATCCGCTGGAGATTCCAGAGATTGTGATTCGAAGGCTGCCCCTGTACCTGCGGGCTCTCAAGCGCATGACCGAAGAAGGGCAGAGCGTTACGTCGTCGCAGGAAATGGCCTCGCGGCTGGGCATCAGCGCCACGCAGATCCGCAAGGACCTCTCGTACTTTGGCGAGTTTGGCAAGCAGGGGACCGGCTACGATACGGCATTCCTCCGCGCCCAGCTCGAGGCGATTCTGCAGGTCAGCAAGCACTGGAAGGTGGCTGTTGTTGGCGCCGGAGATTTGGGCTGCGCCGTGCTGCGCTACAGCCAGTTCGAGGATGGTGGATTCATTGTTGCCGCTGTCTTTGATCGCGACAGTCAGAAGATCGGCCGCCAGGTTGGCCACTACCAGGTTCTTGATGTGGCCAGGCTAAGCGCGGTAGTTGAGGAACAGGGCATCCGCATCGCCATACTGGCGGTCCCCGCCGAAGAGGCGCAGGCCGTAGCCAACTCATTGGTCGAGGCGGGTGTCAAAGGCATCCTGAGTTATGCCCCTATGCCTCTGGAACTTCCGGCTGACATTCAGGTGCACTACATCGACCCGGTCATCGGCCTGCAAGGTATGACCTACTATCTGAGTCCCAGCTAGCGTTCAGCGAAAAGAAAACGGGGTCTGTCCGTTGACAGGCCCCGTTTCGTCTACCTGATCTAGAGCGATGGCAGGCTGCGCTTGAGAACTGCGTACTGCTCCAGTGCCTTGCCGGCGCCCTTGGCCACGCACGCCAGTGGGTCATCGGCTACGTGACAGGGAACACCGGTCTCTCTGGTCAGAAAGCGGTCGATGTTGCGCAACAAGGAGCCCCCACCGGTCATTACGATACCGCGATCGATAATATCGGCCGCCAGTTCCGGCGGCGTTTTCTCCAGGACGGCCCTGGCGGTTGCTGCCAGGGCTGACAGCGGTTCGCCAATCGCCTCCGTAACTTCACCCGAAGTGACGCTAATGGTCTTGGGCAGCCCGCTGACCTGATCGCGACCGCGAACTTCGATCTGCATCTCCTGTTCCAGTGGCGTCGCGCTGCCAACCTGGATCTTGATCTCTTCAGCGGTTTGCTCTCCAATCAGCAGGTTGTACTTGCGGCGAATGTAGGCGGCGACCGCATCGTCGGTCCTGATGCCACCCACGCGCACGGAATTCCACACCACAATGCCATTCACGGCCAGGACGGCGGCCTCACTGACTCCTCCGCCGATATTCACAATCATATTGCCGGTAGGGGTGTGAATGGGCATATCGGCGCCCAGGGCAGCGGCAAGGGGTTCCGGCACCAGATAGGCCGACTTGGCACCGGCCGCCATCGCCGCATCACGAACGGCGCGGCTTTCGACACTGGTGACTCCCACCGGAACGCTGATCATGACCTCCGGCCGCGTGAGACGAATCCGCCCGCACACCTTGGAGATGAAATAGCTGAGCATCTTTTCGGTGACTTCATAATCCGCGATAACCCCGCCCAGCATAGGTCGCACGACCTCAATCGTCTCTGGCGTACGCCCCAGCATCTGGCGAGCTTCTTCGCCCACGGCTACGATACGATTATCGTTAACCGACACAGCCACCACGCTTGGCTCGCGCAGCATAATACCTTTGCCGCGCACAAACACCAGCACATTGACGGTCCCCAGGTCGATTCCTATTTGCGTAGCGAGCATTCAGCCTCCCGAAGGCTACCTTTAGGCAACTCTTTGAATCCTGGCGCCCAGTGCCGCCAGCTTGATGTCAATGCCGTCGTAACCGCGGTCTACCAGACCTACGCCGGAAATCTCCGAGGTGCCCTCCGCGACTAGAGTCGCCAGGATCACCGCGGCGCCCGAGCGGATATCCAGAGCCCTTACCTGGCTGCCGTGCAGTGAACACGGGCCCTTGATGACAGCCGTTTGGGCCAGCACACCTATGTCGGCCCCCATCTTTTGCAGCTCACTCACATAGAGCAAACGAGCGTCGTACATCGTTTCGTGGATCGAACTCTCGCCCCGGGCTTGAGTCAACAGTGCCCCGATTGGCGCCTGCAGGTCAGTAGGAAAGCCCGGATAAGGAAACGTTCGAATGTCGACAGCGGCTAACTTGTCAGTGGCCTGCACGTGATAGACTTCCTTGTCGGCAGACACCGACACTCCTATCTCACCGAGTTTGCTACTCAACGCTCCCAGATAACGCGCCACACGGCCACGAATCGCGACTGATCCGCCAGTGATCGCTGCGGCGATGGCGTAGGTGCCGGCTTCTAGGCGGTCGGGCATCACTCTATAGGCAGCCCCGTGCAGCTTTTGCACTCCTTCCACCTGGATAATGCCCGTCCCGGCCCCGTAGATCCTCGCGCCCATCGCATTAAGCAGGTTGGCCAGATCGGCAACTTCTGGCTCAACCGAGGCATTTTCGATGATCGTAGTACCTTCGGCCAGGCAGGCAGCCAGCAACAGGTTCTCTGTGCCAGTATGGCTCGGGTAATCCAGGGAGATGCGCCCGCCTTTGAGACTGGGAGCTCGCAGGGTGTACCGACCGTTGCCCTGAGATATCTCCGTACCCATGGCCTGGAACCCTTTGAGATCCACGCCCACCGGGCGTGCTCCAATGGCACATCCACCAGGGTGGGGAGCAGAAGCCTCGCGCAGGCGGCCCAGAAGAGCGCCGACAGTGAGGAAACTGCCACGCATCTTGACCGCGAGCTCCTCGGGGATGGCAGAGCTGGTCAGGGCAGATGCCCTTGCCACCACTCGACGGTTGCCATCGACACGAACATCCGCCCCCAACTGACGCAGCAGAGCAACCATGTTGCGAATGTCTTCGATGTCCGGCAAGTTCTCCAGGTGACACTCGTCCGAGGTAAGCAGGGTAGCCGCGAGAATGGGCAGCGCGGCGTTCTTTGCCCCGGCAACCGCGACTTCGCCTTCCAGTTTGTGGCGGCCCTCAACTACGAGGAGCATTCAGGAACCTCTGGTACAGCCGAACCTCCCCATCCTCGGTCAGTTCGGTTCTCCAGAAAGCATGCCTGGGGGTCGACTGACCGCAGGGCAGTATATCGTAAATGAAACGGCATGTCAAAGAAAATGTCACTTACTTGGGCATTTCCTTGAGCTTTAGGTAGGCTGGTCTGGGTCTAAAGTCAGGATAGCCAGGCAACGAGATGGCCCACCAGTACTGCTCATCGGCCTCGGTCCAATCCGGGTCGGCAATGTAGATCAGGTTCATCAGGCCTATCCAGGGTGACCAGTTGGCCTTGGCCCAGGCATAGGCACGCACAAAGTACTCGGCCTTGACCTCTTCAGACACGGCATGCCAGGAGTAGGCCTCGTGGATAGGATCACTAGTCCAGCCAAACTCGAGGATCGCCACCTGCTTGGCCGAGTCGCCGTAGCGCTCCATGATCCGGCGCAGGTCTTCTACCCGGCGGAAACAGAAGAAGCGTTCTCCGCCATAGGCGGGATTGTCGTCTGCCTCTTCAGGGCTAATCTCCGGTGGTGCCTTGTAGCCCGCTGCATGAACGCCCAGTACGTCATAGTAGCCGCTGCTCGCCCCGCCCATGGCCTTGTACATTTCATCAAGGTAAACGTCATCGGGTGTTGCCTCAGGTGACCAGGTCCCGGTTGGTGTGAGGCCAGCGCTGATGACCATCGCATTGGGGTCTGCCTGCTTGATTCTCCGGTAGGCTTCGCGCAAAAGCGCGACGTACTGGCTCGCATTGGGTGGTTGACCCCCCCACTCCCGCGCCAGGTTCGGTTCATTCCAGATCTCATAAGCTCGAATCCGCCCCTTGTACCGGCTGGCCATCACCGACAAAAAGTCACCCAGATCAGCGATCTTGTTGGGCGGGCCGTTTGTTGGGTAGTTGCCTCCGGCCCACTGCGGCTGGTGGTCTATGCGCACCAGCAGGTCCAGCCCGAGTTTGTTGCACTCGGACACAATCCAGTCAACGCGACCCCAGTCGAACGTGCCCTTGCGTGCCCCCTCCACATCGCGCCAGCCGATATTCTGCTTCACCCAGCCAAACCCGGCCGCTTTGATCATGCCCATATCGCGGCTGGCTACTTCTGGGCGCCACCACAGGAAGGCTTGCATGCCATACTCCGGCGAGTTCATGCGCAGTCCTTTGGCAACGGGCGTTGGCGGTGTTGTCGGCTGCGGGGTATTCGTGGGTGGGACTAGCACGGCTGTCGGAGTAGCCGGCTCATTCGTCGGAGTGGCGGGCAGGACTGCTGTTGCCGTAGTCTGAACTTGCGTTGCCGTTGCCGCCACGACGGAGGCAACCAGGGTGAAGGTTGGCCGCGGTGTACGCGTTGGCTGGATGGTTCCCTGCCCCGCTGGAGCACAAGAAGCCAGCCCGAGCAGGCTTGCCAGGGCCAACAGGATCTGCACAATACTTCGCCAGGGGATTGCCCTTGCGACCATCGCCGCTGCGGTCTTGGAATGCCGCGTCACTGTTTCTGTTGCGTTTGTCAAGGTTGTTGCCTTTCACAAACAGAGCACGGGGCATACCCGTGCTCTTCTGCCTCGCGCCTCGTGCTAGATGCACTCTCACGCTCTTACGCTCGTGTGCTAACCATTGAAGACCACCCTCGCTTCGAATCCCTGCAGAACGAGTACCCCGGAAGTGGAAGAGCTAGTTGGATCTGCTGACCAAGCGGTCGTACAGCGGACGCCTGCTCCAGTCGGGTCGGACTATGCTCCATGCCGATTTCTCATCCGTCGCAGGATTGCACGTGGCGAAGTTCAGGTTCCATAGGAACATCGGACCCACCCACCCCCAGTTCTTCGCCATCCGGTAGGCCTCCATAGTGAAGTCTGCTTGTTCCTCTGGGGTATTGTCCGCAGCATATTCGTACGTCTGGGCCGGCGGAACACCTAGGTCGCCGACCACCGCCCACCCAAACTCCGTGGGCCACAGACGTTTGGTGCTATCGCCATAGACAACCATCACATTGCGGTATCGCTCCATGGTCTCGCGAAAGTAGAACTGACGGTTCTCCGAGAAGCTCGGCTCGGCGGCATTGAAATAGCCCAGTTTCGCAGTTGGTGGTTTGTTGAAACCACTCGGGTGGACTCCAACCGCGTCACAGTAGTTCTTTAGTCCAGCTTGGTACATCTGCTCGAGATACACGACATCGTCGATATTGCAGCCACTTGTGAAGCCAACGGGTGTAGGTGCGCCCGACACGACAATCGCTGCAGGATCAGCTTCCTTGATGGCTTTGTATGCGACCTTGAGTAAGGCGACGTAGTCTGCCGCACTCAGCTTCCCGCAACCACCCCATTCACGGTCAAAATTCTGCTCGTTCCAGATTTCATACGCATGAACGCGCCCCTTGAATTCCGTCGCCAGAGCCCTGAGGAAATCCCCGTACAGGTAGTACTTGTCCTTAGACGGAGGGCCCTCCATGGAGTCTTCCGGAGGCCGTGCCCACCTTGGCGCTTTGACAACACTGAACAGCAATTTGATGCCCCTAGCGTTGGCAGCATCCACGATCGGATAGAGTGGGCCAAAGTTGTATTGCCCCTCTGCAGTGTTGTAAGTCAGCCACTCTACCTGTTGTTTGAACCAGCTCATGCGGAGTTCACTGACCATGTTGAACACAACTCCCACATCCGTTCCTAGTGCATGCCCCTGGATGCCATAGCTAAACCCAGGGCCTCTTGATGCAGCAGGGACTGCCGCTGCTGGCTTCGGCGTTGGTTTGGGTGTCGCCGTTGCTGTCGGCAGCGGTGTCGGGGTTGGAGTCGACGTCGGAGTTGGGGTTGGGATCTCGATGGCTACGCTGCTGCTCTGGCTGACAGTTGTACGGCCGCCATCGTCAGAAATGAGCGCAGCGATGCTGTACTCGCCAGGGGCATTGGGTGCTTGCCAGACAAATGCTGCACCACCCGTAGTGGCAGAACTCACAGAGAGGTCACCCGATGATAGCAGGCTGCAAGACGTGCTCTGCTCGCCGCTCGGACCCTTGACAGTCCAAACCACGGTATAGTTGCTCTCCAACGCCGGGATGGTCAAATCCTTGAGGTACTGCAGGAGATCCCATACCCGGTCATCGTTCTGGGGATCCAAAAAGTTGTTCAGCGTGACGCCACGCAGATTGTAGTCAAGCACGAGCTGCAGCTTGGTAGCCAGGCTGGCCGCATTCTCCAGCCAAACCTGGTGTTCGTGGCCCTCCTCGCCTTCATGGCTGAACCAGCACGCATTGACCTTGTCATCAAAACGAAGGCCGCCGGTGCCTTCCAGACTCGGCAGCACCAAAGCCACCGCTTCGCCGCCGCCAACCATCTGCTTATCACCCGCGACGGCCAGATGGGCCACGTCCCACAGAGCTACATCGTACGGTACCCTGCTGACCACTCCGTTGATGATCTGATAACCGTACACGGACATTTCGAGCTGGAGTTTGGTGCGGTCTACCTGACCCACTGCCCACCGTAGCAGTGACTGCATTTGACCACCAGCGACGAACGCGGTTGGGCTCTCAATGGCTGGTAAGACCACGGTGTCGGCGCGCTGGCCAATGGCGTTCCAGTCAAACGAACCGGTATCCCAGGCCTCTTCAGAGATCTGCCGCGGCGTCTCGACCCGCACTGCGAGCGTTTTGCCCTGCTTGTGGAACGATGTCGCCAGCTCGGCCACAAAGGAGCCAAACTCGTCTTTTAACTCTGGCACCAATCCGCGATAGTCGAGCAGCACGCCGGTGTACTTTTTCTCTACCACCAGCGCTGATAGAGCAGACACATGCCGGGTCCGTGCTTTGGGGTCCAACAGCACCGCATTTAGCACGCTGCCCTGCGGCTGCCCATCCTTGAGGTTGCTGACCAGAGCCACAAGCGAATAGCCTTGTGGGGTTACCCGATTCGGCCCCATGGAGTCACTGATGCTACCGTCTGCGTTCACCGAGTAGCCCTCGAGATCGAGCTCGGTGATCAGACCTTTGGCCATAACTGGCAGTTCCTCTTCGTGGCCAATTGTTGTTGCGACCGCCGGGCTGCTCCGTTTGGCCTGCACTACGGCGATCATAGAAGGCAGAGAGGACAGGCGCACTTCGACGGCCTTGTCCTCGGCGATAACCTCTGAGGGAGTCCACTCCCACTTCTTGCCATTCCAGGAATAAGCATCAGCCAGGGAGCCATCCAGCCTGGCGGGAAGGGGCAGAGTAAAAGTTGCTTCTTTGGGCTGCGGTCCATAGGCCAGGAAGTGATAGACGCTGCTCTGCAGCGTGACTGCTGCTGCCTTGAGCGCTTTGGCTGCTGCGTTCTCGGCCCCGTCGCCCTTGCCATCAACAAAGTCGGGGCTCGCAACGGAGGCGATCTTGAGCCGCAACTGACTGCTCAGTGCGCCGGCCGGGATGACCAGGTGCGATCCATCCGCAGCGCTGATCGCACCTCCATTGCCCGAGATCACCGGGTAGTCCAGGTGCAGTAATCTTGTCCCCGCCGAAACCGGGGGTAGTAACAAGCTCACGATGAGCAGTACTGCCGAGATACCGTAGGTCACACGGTCTGCTTGCGGGTGCTGCAGCCATTGCTTCAGTGTCTGGATGAGTCTTTCCTTCATGTACATCCTTTCTGTTGTAGGGTCTGGCGAAGCCTGCGGGCCTTACACAGCAACGGAGCTGTAATGCACAGACAAGGGCATCCAGCTCCGCTAGCGGTCTATGATCTCTCGAATCGGTCGCGACAATGCGTGGCTATGCAATTGCAGCAGATAATTGTGGGCATAAGAGCCATAGCAGAAACAGTCGACCATCCCACAGACGGACAAGGCACCTTTGGCCTCCGCCGCCAGACTGGGGCGATTCTAGCACAAGAGGGTATACCTGCCAAATCAGCGGGGAGCCGAGTTCTACTCCAAAACAAGAGCCCCCGAATTGCTCCAGGGGCTCCTGCATGGTCGCGAGGCTAATCAGCCGCTACTACCTGTTTGGTCTTGCTCCGCACGGTTCCCTTGCCGCGCGGACTATAAGAGGGCAAGCCGTCGAGCAAGTCCGCACCCCGCACCACCAGCTTGTTCGCCAGCTTGCGCGCCGGGACCTTGCCGCTGTACACCATACGCTGCGCGGTCCGCTTGCCTATGCCAAACATCTCGGCGATCTCATCCATCGTGTAGAGAGCTTCCCGGTCAATGCGCATGCCCACTCGCCTATCCTCATCATTCAACAGTCTGGTGGAGAACAATGGCACTAATCATGCCATATTGGCGCCACTAAATGCCGTCTGATTGTACGGCATATACTTTCCAATGCCAGTATGGAGAAGGTCCCACCTGTGCACACTCAACAACTGCACTTACGAAGACGTCACCTTTGCGCTCCAGATACGGTCTTTTGTACACCCACATACCCCGCGTCTACCGCATGATTACACACACAACGCGCACCGTATCTTTGCATCATCCACGCCTATTTATGCCGCGCATATACCTTCTGATTACAGTCGCGCCACTTGTCTCCACTTTGCGCCACTGGCGCACTGTTTTAGCCTTCTATCTCCACTACTTATACCACGCTCATACATTCCATATACGCTGTTCAGAACCACAGGCGACCTGGCAGTACCCCATTTCTTTGCGAGCCCTCTGTCAGACGCTATAATTCCACTTGGGGAGGCGGCCCTTGAAAAACGTTTTGGGATTCAGATGCGTCCTGTGCGGGGCTGAGTATGGCATTGACGCCCTGGAGTACGTATGCCCCAAGCATGGCAACGATGGTATTCTTGATGTAGTCTACGATTATGACTACATCCGCCCACGCTTGTCCAAGACCGTCCTCAAGAGCAACCGCGACTATTCCATCTGGCGCTACGCGGACCTTCTGCCGGTTTCGGACCTCTCACTGATTCCTCGTCTCCAGGTGGGATGGACTCCGCTCTACCATGCCCGACGCCTTGGTTCACAAATGGGGTTGGAGCATCTCTACATCAAGGATGACGGGCGTAACCCTACCGCTTCTTTCAAGGACCGAGCCAGTGCGGTCGGCATTGTCAAGGCCAGGGAAAAGCATCGCGATGTGATGACTGCGGCCTCCACCGGCAACGCCGCTTCTTCGCTGGCTGGTCTGGCGGCCAGCGTTGGCATGCCAACCTACATCTTTGTCCCCGAGCGGGCACCGCAGGCCAAGGTAGCCCAGCTACTGGTGTTCGGCGCTCGCGTCATCATGGTGCGCGGCACCTACGACCAGGCCTTTGACCTCTGCCTTGCGGCCTCCGCTACCTATGGATGGTACAGTCGTAATACGGCCTACAACCCCTACTTGTCCGAGGGCAAGAAGACGGCTGTGTTGGAGATCTGTGAGCAGCTCAACTGGAACGCACCAGACAAGATCCTGGTGTCCGTAGGCGATGGCTGCATCATCGGCGGTCTGGGCAAAGGTCTTGCTGACCTTTATGCCCTGGGCCTCATCGACCGCTTGCCGCAGTTAATAGGAGTCCAGGCAGAGGGGTCAGCGGTACTCTACAATGCCTGGAGCCACGGGACAGAGGCGATCACTCCCATTGTTCCGCACACTCTCGCCGACAGTATTTCAGTGGGCATTCCGCGCGACGCCATCAAGGCGCTGCGCGCCGTCAGGCGTACCGGGGGCCAGTTTGTCACGGTGAGCGATGAGGAGATTCTGGACGCCATGCGCGTTCTGGCCCGCAACACAGGGGTCTTTGGTGAGCCGGCCGGCGTTACCAGCTTTGCCGGCCTGCGCAAACTCGTCGCTCAGGGCAAGATTGCTCCAGAGGAGTGCGTAGTTGTCCTCATCACCGGCAACGGCCTCAAAGACGTACAGAATGCGATTCAGGCTGCCGGCAAGCCTTATCTGATTGAGCCGACCCTGTCTGCCCTGCGCGACCTGATGCAGCACATCCACTAGCTAGGGTGCTGCTGTCTCCTGCTTGTCAAAGGTATCGGCGAGATACCGGCCTCCGGCGTTCCAGAACATCCAGCCGAATGCCTCGGCATCTTCGGCGGCCTGCTTTTGCATGCGCATCTCCTTCACCCCGTACTCCATACCCTTCCAGGAGTAGTGCTGCAGCCACGGCCGTACGCGCGTGTTCGTCCGCTTGGCGAGTTCAACACAACTGCGGTAGACAACTTCATAAGGGTGGAGCAAAGGCTCGTCCAGACCGAGATTCCCCTTGGTGAAGGTTGCCGGGTAGAGCATGGGCGACAAGTAGTCCATCGATGGAGCAATGTCAATCACCCGCTGGCCAATGCCCATATCCTGCTCTGGCTCCACCCAGGGTGTTAACCCAAAAAGGTCCGCCGAAAGCAGCACCCCCATTGGGCTCAGCTCTGAGCGCAGACGGGCACAGAACTCGCGGATCGTTCGCGTGCGCGATTCGACCGTGCTCTCCTGACTGTACACCGCATGTTTGACCGACCCATCAGATGGAAACCTGATATAGTCAAACTGCAGCTCGTCAAACCCGAGCGCCGCTACCTCTTTCGATAGGCCAATCAAATAGTCCTGCACCTCACTGAGGAAGGGATCACACCAGGTTGATCCCTCGGTGTCCACGTAGATCTGCCCATCGGTTTTGTGTACAGCCCACTCGGGATAGGCCGCTACCACCATTGGATCCTTGAAGAGCACTATCCTGGCGATGGTGTAGATGCCCTTCTCCCTGCACATAGCCAGGAAGTGATGGATATCCATACAGTCGGGCTGATATGCCCCGCTGCGCTTGGTCTCTGGCAGCGCACTCGGAAAGGCGAGCCACCCGCGGTCGTTCTTCACGTCCACGACTACTGCGTTGAGCTCTGTCTCGTCCACCAGCTTGAGCAGCTCGGCGATGCGCTCCTCAATGGTCAGTAGTCCCAGGGGTATGTAGATGCCCCGCACCTCAAATGGCTGCAGGGCAACGTCTAGCACCGTGGTGCGCTCTACTGCCAGCGCAATGGGCTCGTGGTCCACTGCCGTGACCGCGACGGTGATGGCCATCGGCAAGTCCGCCAACACATACCGACCATCCTCGGACGTCTGAGTCATTGTGATGATCTGGCCACTGTTAAGGGCGCGCACGAGCGCACCACCCACCGGCGCCCCTGTCCTGCTATCCCGTACCGTGCCGCTCAGGGTGTTCGGACGAAGCGCCAGGTGCACTACTGGCTCGGCCCCATAACTGGCCACAGTGGCCGCGTAACCAGCGGCACTCACCTCAAGCGTAGCGCCCGCCACCAGTCGCCTGACAGTCGCGGTTCCGGTTTTGTCCGTAACGTGCTCTGCGCCACCAATCGCTACCGTGGCTCCGCTCACCGGCTGCCCGGTGTACTCGTCCATCACCAGGACTTTAGCTTTGCTGGGCTGGAGAGTCAACTCTTGACTGTCCCGCCCTTCCCAATGGCTCTCCACCGGTTCGAATCCCGGCATCGATGCGCTCAGCACCGCCCCCGCGTGCACGCGGCGAAACGTACACGTGCCTTCCTCGTCGGCCGTGCATTGCTCACCATTGCAGGCTACGGCGGCGCCAACCAACGCAGCCCCTGCCTCACCGTCACGTACCACGCAGCGCACCCGGTTCGGCACCAACTCTACCGAAACTAGCACACTGGCCCCGGGCAACGGTCCTCGCGGAACCTCTGTCCGCGCCTCCGTGTAGCCGTCCGCCTGTACCGCGACCCACCGGTCCTGCCACAACCAACCCAGGGCGAATTGCCCCTCTGGCCCTACCCCGAGCGTTGTTCCTCCCAGGGTGATCGTAGCAGTGGAGACCGCCTGGCCGGTCAGTTCGTCACGAACGACCCCAGAGACCATGCGTGGGTAGCCGATCCACATGGCTCCCACGCTGACAACAGCAGTTAGCAGCAGAGCAAGCAACAGCGCGCGGCGCATATCCATCCTTCCGAGTTTCAGGCAATATAGTGGCAATTTGGCTTTCCACCAAAAAGACGGCGCAGCGGCTCTCAATTGACGATAACAATTCTTAAAACTAGATGATCATCGCTACCACCCCTCAGTTGGCCCGAAAACCATAGGTCTAGTGCTTGATCTCTTGTCTGCCACTAGCCATTGTGTGTCATCGTCACGCCAAGGTCTGCCCAAGCAGGCTGAGCTGGCTTGACTTCTGTTGCGTTCACTCTGTTGCCAGCGTACAATAGCCTTACGGTGGAGCGGGCTGGCGACCGTACTGTTCTTCATCTCTTATTCTCCCGCTGCCTTTATCGATTCCTCTGGGGGCATTACTATGAATGCTGACCAAGCATGGCAGGCAGCCCTCGGTGAGCTACAGTTGCAGCTCACCAAACCGACCTTTGACACCTGGGTCAAGAGCACTTATGTGATCAGCTGGGAGGATGGCACCTTTGTCATTGGCGTGCACAACGGCTACGCCAAGGACTGGCTGGAGAACCGGCTGCTCACCACCATCAAGCGCACACTCACCGGAATCATTGGCCGCAGTGTCGAGGTGAGCTTTGTCGTCCGCCCTCGCCGGCCCAAGGTTGTTTCGCCCGACCCTTTGCTCACGGCAGACTATGCCGCTGAACCAACGGTGCAGACCGGGAACCCGGCAGCTCCTTCATTCAACACTTTCCTCAATCCCAAGCTCACCTTTGACGCTTTCATCGTTGGCAACTCTAACCTGCTTGCGCACGCCGCCGCCAGGTCCGTTGCCGAAAACCTGGCCAAGCAGTACAACCCGCTCTTTGTCTACGGCGGCACCGGCCTTGGCAAGACTCACCTTCTCCAGGCAATAGGCAATCAAGCGCTCACCACCACTCCCAACGTCCTCTATGTCTCATCCGAGACCTTTACCAACGAGCTGATCAATGCTATCCGCACCCAGAGCACGGACGAGTTTCGCGCCAAGTATCGCAATCAGGTCGACTTACTGTTGATCGATGATATTCAGTTCATCGCTGGCAAAGAGAGCACTCAGGAAGAGTTCTTCCACACTTTCAACACGTTGCATCAGGGCGGCAAGCAGATCGTACTGTCCAGCGATCGCCCACCTAGGGCTATTATGACCCTCGAGGACCGGCTTCGGTCACGTTTTGAAATGGGATTGATTGTCGATATCCAGCCACCCGGTTTTGAGATGCGGATGGCCATTCTGCGCACCAAGGCCGAGGCCTGCCCCATCGCTATTCCGCCCGAGGTCATCGAGTTCATCGCCACCAAGTTCCAGAGCAACGTCCGTGAGCTAGAAGGGGCACTGACGCGCGTGGTGGCGCACGCCCAGCTCACCCAGTCCACACTGACCATGGAACTAGCCTCCGCAGTGCTGCAGGATATCCTCACTCGCTCCGACTCGGTCTCGGCAGATCAGGTCATTGACGCAGTCTGCCGCTACTACTCTATCGATCCCGACACGCTAAAGGGACGTGGCCGCAGTCAGGAAGTCGCCCTTGCTCGTCAGGTAGCCATGTTCCTGCTAAAGCAAGAGCTGGATTATTCCCTCCCCAAGATCGGCGACACCCTGGGCGGCCGTGACCACACCACCGTTCTCTACGGCTGTGACAAGATCAAGGCCGCCATCGAGGAAGACGATTCCCTCCGCCGCGATGTCCTCGCTATCAAGGAACACCTCTACAAAGAGCGCGCCCCGTCAACACGTTAGCCCCACCCTGTGGATAACTGCCTAATAACTGTGGATAACTATCCCCTCTATGGGGATAACCAGGCCTTTTGCAGCCCCCGAACCGCCCGTTATACGTCAACCTGGCGATGTGCTCCCCTAACTGTAGGGCCAGACCAGCCGTTCTTCCCAAGTCCTAGTGTACCCTCTCCAGATTCTGGTCTGTTCCAGCGGTAGTTCACTTATCCCGGAGTTATCCACAGGGGGTGTGGGCATTCGGCAGTGTCTTGCCCGGAGTCTCGCCCACCACTGGTGGTGGCATTCTGGACTCAACACTAAAGGTGGTGGATGCTCCCAGGGTTCCTGTTTTCTCCCCACTATCCACTCCCCCTACTACGACTATTACTTACTCATATACCATATGGGGATAAGATATGAGGACACACGGGTAGGAACCGAGAAGGAAAAGGGGGTATAATTGGAGCTACGCTCTATCGTGTGAGGTACTCGTGCGTTACCTGATCCTGTCTGACATTCATGGCAACTTGCCGGCGTTTGAGGCAGTACTGGCGGACGCGGGTCAGTTCGACCAGATTTGGTGTCTTGGCGACATCATTGGCTACGGGCCTCAACCAAATGAGTGCATTGCCAGATTGCGCCAATTCGCCCACAGTTGTGTGGCCGGGAATCACGACTGGGCGGCCATCAACAAGCTTGATATCTCGGCTTTCAATCCTGAGGCGCGAAAGGCTTGTCTGTGGACCAGGGAGCAGCTCACGCCAGAGCATTGGGAGTATATCGAACGTCTTCCAGAAAAGCTGGTCGAGGGCAACTTTACGCTGGTTCACGGCAGCCCACGCTATCCCATCTGGGAGTACATGACTCACCCCTCTGTTGCAGCCGCCAACCTGGCCTGCTACGACACGGCTTACTGCTTGTTTGGCCATACTCACATTCCGGTCGTCTATGTCGACAACGGGTCACCGCGAGAGACCGAAACGCTGACTATGCCGATCGGACAAGCGGTTTTGTTGCCTGATCAGCGGTGGCTCATCAACCCCGGGGGTGTTGGTCAACCACGTGATGGTGATCCTCGCGCGGCCTATCTGATCTACGACCAGGAAACGAATATGCTGCAGCAGCGCCGTGTAGAATATCCCATTGAGGAGACCCAGAGACTGATGGCTGTCCGCCATCTGCCAGACAGGCTGGCGGCTCGTCTACTGTTTGGATGGTGAGCGTTGCGTGTGGCGTCCCGGGGGAACTGGAAGGCACAGCGCCGCGTCTGATGTCTGAGGGTGGCAAAGGAGGAAGTGACGATGAGATCTGAACAATACCGTCTGTTCGCTGTGATGCTGCTTTTGGCTGTGCTGGTCGCATCATGTGCACCGGCCAGGAGCAGCTCGCCCTCCCTCGTGGCACCGCCATCATCTGGTGATGCGGGGAAAAGCAATGGGTACTCGGGATCCTCCTCAAGTCCGTCACAAGAGTCGACAAGTGAGCGGATGATTGTGCGTACAGCCAATTTGTCGATGGTGGTGAAGGATGCAAACGCAACCGTTGAGCAGATACGGACTATCCTGGGCGAGGTTGACGGCTACGTAGTCAATCTGCAGCTGTGGAGGGATCAGAACCAACTGCGAGGAACCATAACCGTGCGCGTCCCGGCCAAGACGCTCGATGATACACTAAGGCGATTCAAGGGATTGGCGGTAAAGGTAGAGCGAGAGACGGGGACCAGTCAGGATGTCAGTGAAGAGTATTCTGATCTGGGGGCGCAGCTTCGTAACCTTGAAGCTACGGAGAAAGAACTCCAGGAGCTTTTGACCACGGTGCGTGAAAAGACCGGTAAGGCAGAAGACATCATGGCTGTCTACCGTGAGTTGACGCAAATTCGCGGCCAAATCGAGGGGATCAAGGGGCGCATGGTGTATCTGGAACGCACTGCCGCTATGTCAGCCGTCACCATAGAGTTGATTCCGGACGTTCTGGCTGAGCCAATTACCGTGGGTGGATGGAGACCGTCCGAAACAGTTGCCCGTGCGCTGAAAGCGCTGATGCAGACAGCAAAATGGCTGGTAGATGCGGCGATATGGATCATCCTGTACATCGCACCAGTGCTGCTACTGATAGCTCTGCCGTTCCTGGCGATTGGATATCTGTGGAGAAAGCGCCGCAAGGCCAAGTAGTAGAGTCGGTTGAACAGTACAACACAACCCCCTGCCCTAACGTAAGAGGCAGGGGGTTGTTGTTTGCGTCAATTGCGTTGTGGAGTAGAGATGCTACGAACTGATCAGGTCGAGGGCGGTGCGAATATCCTGAGCTATCATCTGCCTCTTGCTCTTCTCAATGAAAAAGCTGGGACCTGCCTGGAGATAGGAGGGAAGAGCACGGATTTGGTGAAAGTAGTAACTTCCGTCGCGGATCTTGTAGGTGGATCCTGCCGGTATGACGCGTGGTAAGCCAGCCTGTCGAGCAATGTCATTGATGGAGCGGATGGCGACGTCCCCCATGAGCAGTAGAACACGGACGTTGGGAAAGAGGTCCATCTCCTGCTTCAGTAGAGTGGAGCAGGTCCTGGTGGTCTGTGTGGCAACGGAGTAGCCAGTCTTGCCGCACTTGACGGCTGTGGTAAGGTAGATGCCCATGCGTACGATGTCAGAGATGTCGGTGACGCCAGCTCCAGCGTCGCGAAAGGCCTGAACTGTGGTCTGAGCAAAGAGTGGGTTTCCGGTAGCATAGTAGTGATCAGAGGGGCTAGAAGGGGCGGCCTCGGAGATCAGGATGGCCAGGATGCGTGCCGGGTCGAGGTCGATGTTGGGAATCAGGTAGGAGTCATGGTTAACGTCGTGGCAAGTCAAGTTCTGGCAGCAGATATGTTCACTGGGGCGCATGTTCGTCTCCTGCGGAGGAAATTGGCAAGTCCTCAACAGGGGACTCTACCGCAGGCAATGAAGCCTCGTCCTCCCCTGATGTTAGTGTGTCGGGTGGTGAGTCCTCGATCTTGACGTTGAGAGATGGCTTGAGCAGATCTGGTTCGTGGGGACCAAAGTGGATGATTACACCTGGTGGCAGCAAAACCAATTCGTACTGTATGGCGCGGTAGCCATAGTTGGTGGTGATGTTGGCGGCAAAGTCAGTAGCCCGGGCCAGCAGGTGCAGAACCTTGTCCTGAAAACCGGTGAGCGGAAGCTGGCGTTCCTTCAAGAGGGCGTCCAGGCTTTCACCGAGATAGGCATCCTGCTGCTCGATAATCACGGCCAGGCTGGGGGCTATCGACAGAGTAACATCAATGTTGCAGACGACAAAGCCAAGCTGCTTGAGAATGGGCTCCAGCTCGGCAACCTGTGGGATGAGTGCTGCTGCCTGGTGTGCAATCTCGGTGGCTTTGCGCTGGGTTTCATCCAGTGCAACCTGGAGTTTGTCGCGGGTCTCGCTGAGGAGCTGCTTGCCAGATACGGCAGCCTCTGCCGCCTGAACCTTGGCCATGGCGACTTGAGCCTGGAGTTGGTGCTGGAGCGAGTCACGCATGGAGTCCAGCTTTTTGAGGCTGGCAGCTTCTCCAACATGCGCTTTGGCCTGATCGACGATGCTGCGGAGTTTCATGGGAACCTCCTCTGCCATCAGGTTGGGTCAGGTATGCCGCGTTTGGCCACTGTTCGGGGAGAACAGGGGGCTGGTGGACGGTGTGAAGGTACTGCTATTTGGCCCCGTCTGAGCTGCGCGCCTGGCTACTTGGCGTAGGTGGTAGCTCGTCATGAACCTGGAACCAGGTGGCCAATTCGGCCCGTTTGCGTGCTCGGTCGCGGCGCTGACAAGCCTCCTGGTAAGCCTCGATGCGTCTAAAGACCTCTCGTTGCACTTCGATGGGGTTGTGCACCCCGGAAAAGGCAAAAGTACCCTCCGGACCAGCAGTCTGGATGAGAACATCACCGAAATTGAGCAGGGCCGCCAATAGTCCGGGCTTTTTGAGCGAGAGGCTCTGGATCATTTGGAGAGATGCTTTCTTGCGTTGTTCGCTGAAGAAGAGGGGTTTCTTGTCAATATCGATAATCGAGTCATCAGTGACGATATACTCGTCGTTGCGCCAGTCTGTCCACTCCCACCAGACCCAGAAGGCAGCCGCCAGCCACATCAGGAATGATGCCA
Source organism: Chloroflexi bacterium ADurb.Bin180 (assembly GCA_002070215.1). Taxonomy (NCBI): domain Bacteria; kingdom Bacillati; phylum Chloroflexota; species Chloroflexi bacterium ADurb.Bin180. Next base: position 70,161 of record MWCV01000001.1, read on the forward strand.
GCGTGAGGATGGTCTGAGAGGACAGACGGGGGTCGGCGGCAGCCCAGACGATGGCGGCGGAAATGAGCAAGAGGAGCGAGAGCGGCAAAAAAATGTGGCGGACAAGAAAGATCCAATGTCGGCGCCACACGACCCTGTCGGCCTGGGCATAGCTAAGGCGCAACAGCGGGCGGGAGGGCATGAGACGAGCGGGCCAGTTCGGCCTGGGTAGAGGATTGGGAGCGGGAGGGAGGTCGGGTAGCTGAGTACTGGCTGGCTCGCCGAGGCGAAGTCGCTGCAGCTCTTGGCGGATCTGGTCTCTCTCCTCTGTCCTTTGCTTGGAAAGCAAATGGCCAGCCTGCCTGAAGATCACCGCCTGCATTCCCTCGGGGTCGTGGAGATAGTCGAGCACTATTGGTCCGCGGTTGCCGGCGGTGCGAATCTGGAGGGTTCCATAGCCGAGCAGGTTGCCCAGAAGCTGACGGTTGATGGTATAGCTCTGGATCTTGATCAGGGGGACTTCGTCGACCGTGTGTGAGCGCAGTAGAACCTGCTCCTGGTAGACCAGACGCTTTGTAGTGACGAGGTAGTAGTCATTTTGCCAATCGACGATGGCCCAGATAAGCATTGCGATAGGAAGGAGACCCACGAAGGGCACAAGCAGCCAGGGGCTGGTGACGACGGCCAGCTCGCGCAGGAAGAGAGCGACGGCGAGCAGTGCCAGGAAGGTGATTGCCGGCGTGGTGAGTCGGCGAAGCAGCGCCACCCAGTGTCTCTTGCAGCGCAGGAGCCATGGCTCCTGAGGATCCTGGCCGGCCAGAGAGCGAGTGCGGAGTTGTTGCTTGAGCAGGGGGCGGATGGTCAGTTGAGACTGTAGAGCGGGGCATTCGTCGAAGAGAACTAAAAGTTCTTTTCTGTGAATGACGAGGGCCTCAACATCGGTGAGAGCCTGAGCTGAAAGCCCGCAGGATTCACCCAGAATCAGGGCATCGTCGCCAACGGACTGGCCTTCTGACAGGACAGTAATGGGCTTTTCCACGTCCTGGAGATCAATCTGCCGGAGGATCACCTCACCGCGGTCGATGACAAAGAGAGTCTCGTCTGTTTGGTCCTGGCGGCAGAGGAGTTGACCCTTGGAGTAGTATTGACGGGCTGCGATCTCGGCAACCCGAACTAGATTCTCAGGGGAGAGTGCGGCAAAGAGAGGAACAGTTTTCAGACGTGAGACGGTGTCCATAGGCCCCGTTTCTCATCGAATCGTGACGATTCTACCATAGAGGGCCCTGCGGAAGCAAAGGAACAGGAATATTAGAAAACGCCCGTGTTCACCAACACGGGCGTTTGTCTGGCTCTCGCAGGTGGGCAAGATAGGACTCGAACCTACGGCCTCCACGATGTCAACGTGGCGCTCTAACCAACTGAGCTACTTGCCCTAGTGCGGGCGAGTATAGCAGAAAACGTGGATTTGGCAAAATGATCTCAAATCCGCAGGCAAGGGAGAAACACGCTCTCCTTCTTGAAGGGTCCGATCAGCGCCAGGTGCAGCTTGTCCGTAGAGAACAACTGTTGTGCTAGGGTCTGGATATCTTCCGGCGTCACCTGATCCAGTCGCTGCATAACCTGGTCCACAGTGAGCACTTGCTGGTCAAAGAGCTCTTGACGAGCGACCCAACCCGCGTTGGCGAAGGTGTCTTCCATACTCAGAAGTATACCGCCCTTGGTGTACTCGCGGGCCTTGTCGAGTTCGGTGAGGGGAACGGGTTGTTGCGCGAGGAGAGCAAGCTGGTTGGCCATCGCGGCGACAGTATCATGTGCCTTGGCTGGTTCCACACCTGCGTAAAGAATCAGGGCTCCCGTGTCGCGCAGCAGTCTGGTATAGGAGCCAACACTATAGGCAAGGCCGCGCTTCTCGCGGATTTCGAGGAAGAGTCGTGAACTCATGCCATCACCCAGCACTGCGTTGAGCAGAATCAGTTTGAAGCGATCAGGGTGGTACCGGGGCAGGGCAGGCAGACCGAGACACAAATGAGCCTGCTCGGTCTTTTTGAACTCGGTGTGCACGTTGGGACCCAGAGTTCCGGGTTTCGCAGGGGCAAAGCGAGGGCTGGCCATGGGCTTCCAGTCGGAGAGCGCATCAGTCAGCAGTGTGACGACTTGATCGTGGTGCAGATTGCCGGCGAGGCTGATAATGGTGCTGGCGGGCGTGTACTTGTGGGCGATGTAGGCGCGGAGCGCCCGTCGTGAGAGGTGACCCACGGACTCTTTGGTGCCGGCGATTTCCCAGCCAACGGGATGCTGTGGCCAGAGGTCGCTGGCGATAAGGTTGTGGACCCGGGCTTCCGGCATGTCCATGGTGCGACCAATCTCCTGGATGATGACCTGACGCTCTTTTTCCATTTCGACCTGGTCGAACTTGCTGTAGCGGAACATATCTACCAGGACATCGAGGGCCAGCGCAAGGTGGTGATGTGCGACCTTGACCTCGTAGGTTGTGACCTCATTGCCGGTGCTGGCATTCATCTCACCACCAATGCCCTCGATGGCCTCGGAGATGGCCTGGGCGGTGGGGCGCTTGCTGGTACCTTTGAACAACATATGCTCGATAAAGTGAGAGATGCCGCGCTGCTGTTCTGTCTCGTAGCGTGAGCCGACGGCAGTAAGAATGCCAATCGCCACTGAGCGAGTGTGGGGCATGGAAGTAGTGAGAACGCGCAGGCCGTTGTTGAGGGTGGTTTTGTGATGCATCTGGGTAGTTCTACCTCTCGAGCGCCAGGATATGTCGGTCACGTCCCGTGCGTGCTGGAGCACAGCACTACTGGGACTTGAGTTCCGATAGTAGAGATTCGGCGTAGGGACGGAGCTCAGCATCCTCGCCGGTTGGGTTCATCGATAGGAACTTGTTCAGAGCCTCGATAGCGTCTGCTTTTCGACCGGCCAGTTTATGAGCGTTGCCAAGGCCAAAGTAGGCGCGGATCAGGTCCGGCTTGAGCTGCAGAGCCTGATTGAACTGCTCAACGCCAGCGTCGTAGTTGCCCTGCTGCACATAGGCTGCACCGAGGTTGTAACGGATGTCGGCGTCCTTTGGGCTGAGCTCGAGGGCACGTAGGAACTCGGAAGAGGCCTTGGCGAACTCGCTACGCTGGTAGTAGACAGCGCCGAGGTTGGACCGCGCATCGATGTTAGTAGGGTCAAGTTCGAGCGCCCGAGAAAAGTGCGCGGCAGCATCGTCCAGTTTGTTCTGGGCAAAGTAGGCATTGCCAAGGCGAAAGTGAGCCTCTATAAGAGTTGGATCCAGACTCAAGGCCATCTGGAGTTCGATGACGGCCTGGTCCATCTTGTTCTGGGCCATCAGGGATGAGCCGAGGTCCAGGTGGCTCTGAGCATCCCCGCTGGGGGTCTGCGTGGGTGGAGGAGTGGATACGGGCTGGCGGGACTGGAGCAAGATGAGCACAATCAGCGCGGTGGCCGTGAGCAGAACCAGTAGCAGCGGAAGATAGCTTCGCTTTGCGGGAGGCTCTGTGCCGATTGGCTGTAGGATGGGCATCGTGTTCTTGGGTGACATAGGCAACCTCCACCAGAGCGGCCGCTACGATGAGGCAGGGGCGCGATGGAAGGGCAGTCTACTCCTTGTAATTGAGAACAATGACCTGGGTTTCTGAGGGTAGCCCGCCCTTGTCAATCTCGAGGCTGTCGCGCGCTGAGCTGTCCGCTATGCCCATCTCCTTGAGGAACTTGCTGACCGGGTCGAGTTTGGCCTGCACGACGCGCGTTTTGTAGTGCATTGGAATGACAATCTTGGGTTCAAGAAGTCCAATGACTTCTGCTGCCTGATTGGCATTAAGAGTGGTGTTGGCGCCGACCGGAATGAGCAAGATGTCGACGTCAGAGAGGGTTTCGAGCTGGGTCTGGGGCAGGACGTGATCCAGACTGCCAAGGTGGCAGACCGTCAGCCCGTCAAAGTCAAGGAGGTAGAGCGTGTTGCGTGGCAGGTCAGCGGCTTTGCTCTTCTTCTGGGCGGTCGAGATACCGGCGATGAAGATGCCTTTGACCTCATATTCACCCGGCCCGCGAATGACCCTCGGATCCCCCTGTGCGAGGGTGCAGTTGTTATAGTCAGGCTGATCTGAGCTGATGGTGACGATATCGGCGCGCATCCGTGGAATGGTGTAGCCGACCTGCTTGCCGCAGGGATCGCACAGCACGATTGCCCCTCGGGTCTTGAGTCGGAAGCAGGAATGGCCATACCAGACGATTTCCATGAGCTAGCTCCAGTGGTGAAAGATAGCAGGCTGGGGAGAGACCGCAGCGACCCGGTAGGCTGAACGGCCAGCTCTGCGGCAGGTCATTGCAGGGGCAGGCTGTCTCGGATGAGGGAGGCAGCAGCGACCAGACGTTGATCGGCGTCAAAGATGGCAGTGCCCGAGATATCGGCGGCAATAGCCTTCTCACTGAAGGGGAGAAAGCCCAGTACCTGGTCACCAGGAAGATGCTCGCGGATGAAATCCTCGTCCTGTTGGTTGCGAATCTTGTTGCCGACCACATAGACCTTGTGGATGCCGATATCGGCGGCAAGCTGACGGACGGCCTGCGCGGTTTGCAGGCTGCGCTGACCCGGTTCGACCACTACGATGAAGGCATCCACTGCGCTGGCTGTGGCGCGGCCAAGGTGCTCCAGACCTGCTTCCATGTCCAGGATGACCGCGTCGTTGCGTCCGGTAAATAGGTGACGCACCAGATTCTTCAAGAGGGCGCTCTCGGGGCAAATGCAGCCGCTGCCCCCGCGTTTGACGGTACCGAGCACGAGCAACCTGATCCCGCGGTGCACAGCAGCGAAACGCTCCGGAATGTCGTCGACCCTGGGGTTGAGCGAGAACATGCCACCGGATTGTCCCGGCCTTGCGCCAGTGCGCTCCTCGATCAGGTCTCCCATCTCGGAGATTGGTGTGATTCGACTGGCGACCTCCGCGGGAATTCCCAGAGCTGAAGCCAGGTTGGCGTCAGGGTCAGCGTCGATGCACAGCACCTGCCGTCCCTCGCCGGCGTAGATGTAGGCCAGCAGAGCGGCCAGGGTGGTCTTTCCTACTCCGCCTTTTCCGGTAATGGCGAGCTTGGGCATGGGGTCGCGCTCCTTCGCTATTGTAGCGGCACCAGATACTCAACCTTGGCGGTGGCCCGCTGGCTGTTAAGCCAATTGGAGAAAGTAGTCTGGCGCCAGGGGGCCAGCAGCTCTTCGGCCACTGGCCGGGCGGGGTCTCTCTCCACTACCTGGATGATGTGGTAGCCAAAGTCGGTGTGCACGATTCCACTGATCTGGCCCGGGCCCAGGCCAAAAGCAACGGTTTCGATTTGCTGAGGCATCACACCACGTGGAAAAAAGCCCAGATCCCCTCCCTCATCCTTGCTGCCTCGGTCGAGGGAGTATTGGCTCGCCAGGTTGGCAAAACTCTCGCCGGCTTGGAGCTTGATGAGGACGTCCAAAGCATCGGCCTCTGTGGGCAGCAGAATGTGCCGGGCGTGAACCTGCTCAACAACGGGGGCTGTTGCGCCAACGATATGCTCCTGGAAGGCAGCGCTGAGGAGCTGACGTTGAAGCTGGGCTTTGAAAGTATCGCGGGTGAGACCATTCTCCTTCAGCCAGGCGTCGAACCTGGCCGCGTCGTCACCGATCAACCTGACCATCTCCTCCTCAACACGCTCCATCGGGACGACGATTCCTTCTCGCGCCGCTCCCTGGTCAATGAGCGTCTGGTCGATCATCGACTCGAGGATCTGCCTCTGTAGCTGCAGCAGAGCCGCCTTGCCCTCTTCTGTGTTGGGGTCGAAGGATTGCTGCTGGCTAAGTGCTGATACGGCCAGTTGCACCTGAGCGTCATAGTCCGCCAGCAGAATGGGCTGATTGTTGACCAGAGCCGCAGCGGGGATCGACGGGACCGGGGTGCCGGCCACGGGAGGCTGTGTAGCTGCGGCAGTGGGGCTTGCCTCTCCAGCAGAAGCAGTAGGTGTTGGTGGGGCCGACACCGCGGGAGTAGGAGTCGACTTGTTGCACCCCGTCGATAGGATGAAAAGGGACAAGGCCAGAAGCGCCAAGAGGTGAGAGACTCGTTTCATTCTTGTTCCTCAAATGGAAGGAGTAGCCTGGCGAGACAAGGCACCGGTTCTATTATACGCCGAAACTCGGATGAGGCAAGGAAAAGAACGGGTGCTGCCCACTAGCGGTTGAACTTGCTGAAGGTGATTTGACTTTTTTTCGCATTCTGCTATACTTGCGCCGCGTTAGCACTCGGGGTTAGAGAGTGCTAAATCCAGTCAAATATCAGAATCAGTAGCAGGAGGACAGGCATGGCAGTGAATGTTAAGGACATCAAGCCGCTCGGTGATCGTGTGCTTGTTGAGCCCATCGAGAAGGAAGAGGTCACCGCCGGTGGCATCGTCCTGCCCGAAACGGCCAAGGAAAAGCCTCAGGAAGGCCTGGTTTGGGCAGTGGGGCCGGGGCGTCTGCTGGACAACGGCGAGCGCGCGCCGATGGAAGTCAAGGTCAAGGATCGCGTGCTTTATGCCAAGTACTCTGGCACAGAGTTCAAGAAGGACGACAAGAAGTATCTGATCATCAACGAGAGAGACATTCTCGCGATCCTGAAGTAAGCATAACCTGGTATTCATTCTGAAGGAGGAACACGGATGGCTAAACAGCTAGTTTTCGGAGAGGAAGCGCGAAGGCGCCTCAAGGCCGGCATGGATGTGCTGGCCAATGCAGTAGTGACTACCCTTGGCCCGAAGGGGCGCAACGTTGCCCTGGACAAAAAGTTCGGTGCCCCGACCGTCACCCATGATGGCGTGACCGTAGCCAAGGAAATCGAGCTGAAGGATCCCTATGAAAACATGGGGGCTCAGCTACTGAAGGAAGCTTCGACCAAGACGAACGACGTGGCGGGTGACGGGACTACGACCGCTACTCTGCTGGCGGCAGTGATCGTCAACGAAGGCCTCAAGAACGTCACCGCGGGTGCCAACCCGATGCTCATCAAGCGTGGCATTGAGAGGGCGGCTGCGGCTGTGGTGGATGCGCTGAAGGGTATGGCGCGAGCGGTCAAGGACAAAGAGGACATTGCCCACGTGGCCGCAATCTCGGCCGCCGATAGGGAAATTGGCGAACTGATTGCCGAGGTGATGGACAAGGTCGGTAAGGATGGCGTGATCACCGTCGAAGAGTCCAAGGGTCTGCAGTTCGAGAAGGAGTACGTCGAGGGTATGCAGTTGGACCGCGGGTACATCTCGGCCTACTTTGTTACCAATCCTGAGCGAATGGAAGCAGAGCTTGAGGACCCGTACATTCTGGTCACCGATAAGAAGATCTCAGCGGTTGCCGACATCGTCCCTATTCTGGAAAAGATGGTTCAGATTGGCAAGCGCGAGCTGGTAATCATTGCCGAGGACGTCGAGGGCGAAGCCCTGGCCACCCTGGTGCTGAACAAGCTCCGCGGCATGCTCAATGTTGTTGCCGTCAAGGCGCCCGGTTTCGGCGATCGGCGCAAGGAAATGCTGCGCGATATCGCTATCTTGACCGGTGCGCAGGTCATTACCGAGGAGATGGGGCGCAAGCTGGAGACAGCAACCATCAATGACCTGGGTAAGGCACGCAAGGTCGTATGCAACAAGGACGAGACCACCATCGTCGAGGGTAAGGGTTCGGACAGCGAGATCAAGGCTCGCGTCGATCAGATCAAAGCTCAGATTGAAGACACCACTTCTGACTATGATCGGGAAAAGCTGCAGGAGCGGCTGGCCAAGCTGGCTGGCGGTGTGGCAGTGATTCGGGTTGGCGCTGGGACCGAGGTCGAACTGAAGGAGAAGAAGCATCGTGTGGAAGACGCCCTGTCGGCTACACGTGCGGCAGTCGAAGAGGGAACCGTACCGGGCGGTGGTGTTGCTCTGATCAATGCGATGGCCGCCCTGGACAAGATCAAGATGGATCTGCCCGATGAGAACACGGGTGTGGCCATTGTGCGCGCGGCACTGGAAGCTCCTATGCGGATGATCGTGCAGAACGCCGGCAAGGACGGCAACGTGGTCATCGAGGATGTTCGCCGCCATCAGAAGGAAAGCAAGAACATCAACATCGGTTATGAGGTTGTCAACGGTGAGTTCGGTGATATGTATGCCAAGGGTATCATCGACCCGCTCAAGGTAACCCGTTCGGCGGTGCAGAACGCTGCTTCTATCGCCGCCATGATCCTGACGACAGAAGCTCTGGTGACGGACATTCCTGAGAAGAAGGAAATGCCGCCGCCACCTATGCCCGAGTACTAGACTGACCCAGTAGTGACCAAGAGCCCCTCGCAAGAGGGGCTCTTTGCTTTTGTGTGAGGCTAGCGTTAGTCAGGCTGGTCGTCAGGGAGTCGGGTCTGGTTGCGGCGACTCTTGGAGGTCCCTCATACCGGACTCGATAGCCGGAAAGGCCAGCCAAACGCAGGCCAGCCCGAAGAGCGCACCACTTGTTATGCGAGTGAAGGGGGAGCTGTCCCACAGTGCGAGCAGTTGCCCAAACCCGTCTACTGCGATGGGGAGGCATAGCAGCGCGAATACCTTGAGTGGCAGCGGGCGGAGACGACGCCGAAGAAAGATGAAAACCAGGCCGGCCAGCCACATAGCCAGGTAAGTGGCGCTGTCGCGCTGACAGACAGTGGTCTTGAAACCGAGCGCGGCGTCGCCAATGTAGCGCAATGGAACATCGCCGCCCGTGAGCTGCATCAGTTCGGGCAGAGTATAAGTCCACTGAGGACCGAAGAGGAAGAATGACCGCTCGGGCAACTGATGGCACAGCGGAGCGTAGATCTTGTAGAGCCAGGTGGCGGACCGCGTGTGTCCCGTGTGCATAAGGTACGGGGCGAGGAAAGGCAGTGTCGCCTGCAATCCGAGCAAGAGGTTCGCGAGGGCTAGCCAGTGTCTGGCGATGCTGCGCACAAGGGATGGCAGAAGCACTGCGAGGCGCGCCGCAAAGCGCGCCAGGCTGCGAGGTGCCGGTGGCGCTCCAGAGCTAGAGGGGGTAGGAAGGCCCAACAGGGGTTACTTCTTTCTGGCGTTGTCCTCTAGCATTTGCTGGAGAGCACGCAGTTCTGTCTCCAGGCTGTGCAGGCGGCGAGCAATGGCCAGGACGTACACCAGGACGGCGAGCCAGATGATGGCGAACGCGGCGAATAGGTAGGTGAGATTGCTCATCAGCGAAAGACTCCCATAGGTCAAACCGCTCTATTCCGAGAGGTACTGATCCCTGAGTTGCGCCAGGCGAGCCTGCAGGGATTCCAGGCGTACCCTTACGGTTAGTAGGCAAAAGTACAGCAGCGTGAATGTACCGAGTGAGATTAGCAGGGTCAGCAGCATCTCCGGCGCCAGACCAAAACCCTCCGTGGTGAAAAGCACGGGGTGGATCGTTCGCCAGAGGCGAATGGTGAGGAAGACCAGGGGTACATTGACAAAGCCGACGATGGCCAGAACGGCCCCAAAGCGAGCACTGCGTTCGGGACTGTCGACCATCTGGCGAAGTAGCAGGCTGGCCACGTAATAGATCCACATCACGAGAGTTGTCGTCAGGCGAGGGTCCCAGGTCCACCAGGTGTTCCAGATGGGTCGGGCCCAGATGGAGCCGGTGATGAGCGCCACCGTGCTGAAGACGATGCCCAGCTCGAGCGAGGCTACTTCGACTCTATCCCAGTGCTCCTGACGACGCGCCAGGAACAATAGAGCGGCCACTGCTGCCACGGCAAAGGCAAGAAAAGCCACCCAGGCCGATGGCACGTGGAAGTAAAAGACACGCTGAATGACACCCATGGTCTTTTCCGTCGGAACCCAGACCAAGACCAGGTACAGACTGGCGAGCATGGCCAGAGTAGTCAGCATGATCAGGACCGTCAAAAGCCTGTCTCTTGACACGGGTCATTCCTCAAGTACGTAATCAAAGCCGAGTATGGCCACGACCAGAGTAATCGTATCCACAGCGAGTAAGAGGCGTATCCATAAGTATACCTCAGAGACAGGGCGCTGGTCTAGCAGCAGCCCGGTGGATTTCGTGGCAGCGATAAGAATAGGAACAGTGGCCGGGAAAAGAAGCAAGGGCAGCAAAGCTTCCCGGGCGCGTGTGCTCACCGTCATCGTGGAGAAAAGAGTGCCAGCCGCCGAGAAACCAAGCGTTCCGAGCAGAATGACCAGCCACAGCAAGGGAATCGCGACGTTCACGCCAAAGAGAACAGCAAAGAGCGGGAGCACAGCCGCCTCGCTGAGCAGCATATAGAGCGAGTTGGCCACGAACTTGCCCAGGTAGATGACACTGCGCTCTACCGGGGCCAGCATCAAGCCTTCCATACATCCCGACTCGCGTTCCTGAACCATTGAGTGGTTGAGGGCCAGAATCCCGGCAAAGGTGAACGCTACCCACAGCACTCCCGGCGCGAGCTCGGCAGCGTTGTCAACGCGCAGCTCGAAAGCAAAGTTAAAGATGACCACGACGAGCAACGCAAAGACGAAGGAAGTGCTAAGGGTTTCTCTGGTGCGCAGCTCGACTGTGAGGTCCTTCCGGACGATGGCTGCGATTCCGCGCCAGGCGTTCTTCATGATTGGGCCATCTGTTCCTGATACATTCTGGACAAGGCCTCGCTGGAGGCGCCGTGGGCCGGCAACTGACACAGCAACCGTCCACGGTCGAGGACGATTACCTCATCCAGCAGACCCGATACCCACGTCAGATCATGAGTGGTGAGCAGGATGGTACAACCCCGGGTGCGCAAGTGATCAATAAGCCCATTCAGGATCTCAGCAGCGCGCTGATCGAGCCCGGTGTAGGGCTCATCCAGAAGCAATACGGATGGTGAATGGAGCAGACAGCGGGCAAGGGTCAACCGTTGTTGCATTCCACGTGAGAAGGTGCGCACAAAGTCATTACGACGAGAATAGAGCTCGATCAACGTGAGCAGTTCAGCGACCCTGTCCCGGGGTGAGCTGACTCCATAGAGATGAGCGTAGAAGAGCAGGTTTTCGGCAGCGGAGAGCTCACCATGAAGCATTGGCTGGTGGGTGGTTAGGCCAATGGCTCGGCGGACTGCATCGGGGTCTGACTGAACGTTCCAGCCGGCTACACTGACGGTGCCGCTCGTTGGTCGAAGAAGGGTGGAGAGCACGCGGAGCAGAGTGCTCTTGCCGGCGCCATTGGGACCAAGTACGGCTACACACTCACTGCGGGGCACTTGAAGGGTGACGTCTCGCAAGGCATGAACAGCGCGAAAAGATCTGCCGAGGCGGCTGGTCTCGATGGCCCAGCACACTGGGTCAGGGGATAGCGGGTTCATCCTGGGCCTCGTGCCGCGCGGCAGAACCGGGCCACAGAGCGAGCAAAGTACCCACTAGCAGCAATCCCGCGCCGAGCCACAGCCAGGAGACGAGTGGGTAGACGGCAAGGCGGAGCGTGGCTATGCCTCCGTGCTCTGGCCACTCCAAAGCAATGTACACGTCGTCGATCAAGGTGCTGCGAATCGCGACTTCGGAGATGTACTGGGCAATGCTATAGTGCAAGTTCTTCTCGGGGCGCAGCACGGCGATGGGTGACTGACCTCGGTACAATGACACCGACGCGATGTTGCGCTGAGAGTTGCGGGTGTCGACAACCTGAGACCCCTCGTACTGCACCACATAGTGGTGAATGCTGGCGCGTTGGCCGGGTAGAAGCTGGACCGTCGACTCGGTCTTGAAGAGAGAGGAGCCAGCGATGCCAACGGCGACGATCAGGATGGCGAGGTGAACCATCCTGGCTCCGTAGGAGCGGCGATTGGCAGACCAGAGGCAAAGGAGCTCATGAAACGGGTTACCTGACCTCTGCTGCAACCTGTGGAGCACCGGACGAAGCGCGTCTCCAAACAAGCTGGTGACCGCGAAAGCAAGCAAGGAGTAGGCCAGTAGTGCCATGGGCTGGTGTACCTTGAAGAGCACTAGTGCCACCATCGTGAGGATGGCCACCAGGGCGGGAAAGCGAAGGCGTTCGACTAGTCTGGCCGGGGATGACTCGCGCCAGCCTAGAAGTGGGCAGATGCCGAGTAAGGTGACCAGCACCAGCGCTAGGGGCGCAAAGATGCGGTCGTAGAAATCCACAGTCAGAGTGATCTTGGTCCCCTGAATGAACTGAGTGAGGTTCGGGAACATCATTCCCAGCAGGATTGCTGCTGCCAGGCCGATCAGGAGCAGGTTGGTGATGAACAGACTGGATTCGCGGGATAAGAGGTGTTCTGTGGCCACCTCGTCCACGACCTGGTTTCGTCCTCGATAGAGCAGGACTGAGACGAGTCCGACTGCGGCAAGCAGAAAAACCAGCAGGTAGTGGGCGATCGGCTGGACAGTCTCGGCAAATCCATGCAGGTCGGACGTCACGATACCGCCGCGGGTGACCAGCGTGGCCAGGACGCACAGGAGAAAGGTGGCGGCGCTCAAAGCAAGGTTCCAGCGGCGGAAGATACCCCGTCGTTCCTCTGCTAATAGTGAATGCAGTTGTGCTGTTCCGATGAGCCAGGGGATAAGCGATGCGTTCTCCACTGGATCCCACGACCAGTAACCACCCCAGCCCAGTTCGACGTAGGCCCACCAGGCACCGATGGCGATGCCTGCCCCCAGGAAGAGCCAGCCGAGCAGGCTCCACCTTCTGAGTGACCTGCGCGATTCTGGTGACGATTGGCCTGCCGCGAGCGCAGCGATAGCCATGGCAAAAGGCAGCGTGTACGCCGCATAGCCGAGAAACAGGGTTGGCGGGTGAATGATCATGGCCGGGTTCTCGAGCAGCGGCGACATTCCCAAGCCCTCTGGGGGCGTGGCGGTCATCATGAAGAATGGATTCTGGGTGGTGACCAGCAGCAGGGTGAAGAAGGCGATAACAGCAGAAAGAGTGGCCACAGTGTAGGGCCACAGGCGGTCGGGGCCATGCCGCCGGTGCAGCAGGAGTGCCACTACTGCAAAAAGCCCGATGAACATAGCCCACAGGAGTAAAGAGCCCTCTGCGCCAGCCCACAGCGCCGAGATCAGGTAGATGGTTGGCTGATAGGTACTCGCGTGGCTATATACATACAGCGATTGAAAGTTGCGGCTCAATAGCAGGTATAGCAGAGAGCCGGTGGCAACCACGACCAGACCGGTTGCCAGACACAAGGCATCCTCAGCTCTGGCCAGCCACGAGGGTCGTGAGGAACGCGCTGCTGCCAGGGCGGCAGCCGCACTGACAACGCCCAAGACCAGGGCAAGGACGAGGGCCAAGTAGCCGATCAGGGCGGACATGATTATGTTTAACCTTTCGCGCTATCTGGTGGCTGTCTGAGTGGCGGCAGCTTCATACTTGGAGGGGCACTTGAGCAGTAGTTTGGTGGCTCGGAACAGGCCGTCTTCACCGTACTTGCCTTCGACCAGGACCTGGGCCTCATCACGGAACATATCAGGCTGGGCACCCTTGTACTGAACGGGCAGAGTTAAGGCTCCATCGTAGAGGGTAAAGTTCAGGGTGAGGTCGCTGGCATTAAAGATGATAGAGTCTCCGGCTACATTGCCGCCTACCCTGACCCCCTGGCCGTAGATGGCGGGGCGGCGGTCGTGGAGTTCCTGAATGGTCAGGGCATAGACAACGGACCCACGGGTGCTGCTGATGATCAAGTAGACAATCACGACCAGAATGACTGCTGCAGCGAGATACAGCCGCAGCCGCCTTTGTTTGCTGGTTGGATGTGCGGTTGGCATGGGTGAAAGGCCTCCTGAAGCAACCTGGCCAGAGATAATGGAACTTGCGTGGCTCTGTTGCGTAGAGCAGAATAGATGGCTTCTAGCGCAGCAGCGGCTCAACCTCACTCTGCAGGAAGGACTGGGTCATGGCGCCGACGTGGCGCTTGACGACCATTCCTTCCGCATTGATAAAGAGCGTGGTGGGGAGAAAGCGGACGCTGTAGGCTTTCATGAACTCTTGTTCCGGGTCGGTGAACATCGGGAAGGTGAGCTTGCGACGGCTGGCGAACTTGGCGACCTCCGCCCCCGATTCGCTGACATTGACACCCAACACGACGAGGCCTTTGCCCTGGTATTTTTGGTGCACGGCTTGGAGGGCAGGCATCTCGCTCCGACAGGGGGCGCACGAGCTGGCCCAAAAGTTGAGCAGGACTACTTGGCCGCTGTAACGGTCCAACTCGGTCTGGGTCAGGTCAGGGATATCGGAGTCCTCGCTGGCGCTGGAGGCACAGGCAGTGGCAGCGACCAACATGAGAGCGAATAGGGCGAGGCAGCAGCGGAAGGTGCGTTTGCTCATGAGATGGAGCTGGCCGTTGGGGGTGAAAGGGTGCCATCTCGGAAAAGCCTGCTCAGTTCTACCATGATGCAGCGGTCCATGACGACCTGCAGACCTGCCGTGCTGGCTTTCTCAGCGGCCGCCGGGTTGATGACGCCTTTCTGCATCCACACGGCTTTTGCTCCGAGTTGGATGGCTTGGTCGACGATGGGAGGCACTGCGTCGGAGCGGCGGAAGATGTTCACGATATCAACTGGTTCAGAGATGGCCAGCAGGTCGGGGTACGACCGGACGCCAAGGGCCTCGGTGATACCGGGATTGACCGGAATGATGTGATAACCGTGCTCTTGGAGAAAAGCAGCAACTTCGTGACTGGGTCTGTCGGGATCGTCGGATAGGCCAACGACAGCGACGGTACGGCTGCTGCGGAGCAAGTTGACAATGGTCTCGTGTTCGGGCGATTGTGTCATAGCCTAGCATACCCTGGTGTGGATGTTGCCGCAAGTGAACCTGAGCGCTGGCGTATTATCTTCTGATTATCCTAGTTGTCAAGCGTTATTGACGAGTGTGGATGGCCAATGGACAGGGTGTGTTGCGCTAGGCAAGCCCGTCTTTGCGCTGCAACGCAGCTTGTGTTAGAATAGACAAAGGCGTTCAAGGTCCTCTCAAGGAGGTATAGGTGATCGGACAAGGCAAAACCATCGGCCTGATGCTCATGCTGGTGGCTGTGGTGCTGACCCTCGCCGTCGGCCTCTATCTGTTCTCCGGTGTGATGGAAGGTCGCCTCACTACGTCGAGTTTTCTGCTGGGACTGGTCCTTGTGCTGGTTCTCGCAGCGCCCTTGTTTGTCGGCGGAATATACCTGCGCGCGCAGGGTCAGAGTGAGAGTCTGCAGTACAGTCAGGCAGCTCAGCAAAAAAAGCTGCTCAACATTGTTAGAACACATGGAAAAGCAGAAATTCCCGGTTTGGCGCTGGAGCTGAACTTGACGCGGGAGCAGGTCAAGGAGGCCATCTACGACCTCGTGGGCAAGGGGCTCTTCACCGGATACATCAACTGGGATGAGGGAGTGCTCTACGCGCGCGAAGCGGCAGCGATGCAAACCACCAAATGCCCCAACTGTGGAGGGGTGCGGGAAGTTGTCGGCAAGGGTATTGTGAAATGCCCCTATTGTGGATCTGAGCTATTTCTGTAGGAGGAGGGCAAGAATGGCGGACGATTTGCGACAGAAGATCCAGCAGGCGTTCAACAAAGTAGAACAAAAGATGAAGGACGTGCCCGGGTACAAAGGCTACAAGGAGAAGGAAGTACGCCGTGAGGCGGACAAACTGCTGCGGATGCAGGTGGCGCGGGGATTCGATGAGCAGCGGCGGCGCCTGGTGAGCGTGCAGGCAAACCTGGTCAGTGCAGGTAGACTGAACGCAGTTCTTCTCCTGGATCGAGCTGCGGCCAAGCTGCAGCTGCTGGTGGACCGGCTCAAGACCGCCAGCTACGGCTACTCCGGGCTCTTCTCGGCAGTGAAGGTGCGAGAGGCAGAGCTAGATGCGCTGTACGCTTTTGATGCGGCGCTCCTGGACAGCGTAGACAAGGTCAAGGGCTGCGTGGAGAAGGTCACGGCAGCACCGAATGACGAAGAATTGACCAAGGCGGGGAACTGCCTTATCCAGGTTGTGGACGAGGCGAACGAGGCCTTTGGTCAGAGGCAGGATGTCCTGCTCAAGGCCGCTCCGGTAAGCTAGCTCCGAGTAACGTAACTCAATTCTGGTTAGGAGGAAAGCATGGCGCGCATTTTCGACATTGTGGAGTACATGGATCCGTCAGGTCGGGAGATTGTCCATCGGATTCCAGAGCAGGGCTCTGGTGACTTTCGGCTGGGGTCGCAGCTAATCGTTCGGGAGAGCCAGGCAGCGGTCTTTTTCCGGGATGGGAAGGCGTTGGATACCTTCACCGCGGGGCGGCACACCCTGAGCACAGCGAACATTCCGCTCCTGGTCAACTTGCTGAGCATCCCGTTTGGTGGCCAGACCCCGTTCAAGGCCGAAGTGTACTTTGTGAACATGAAAGAGTTCCTCGATCAGAAATGGGGAACGCCAGAGCCGATCCCATTACGCGACAAAGAGCTTGGTCTGGTGCGGCTACGTGCTTTTGGCTCTTACTCACTGCAGGTAGCCGATCCGGCGCTCTTTGTGAACAAGATCGTCGGGACTCAGGGCATCTACGAGACGTCGCGCATCGCCGACTTTTTGCGCAACATCATCGTTTCGAGGCTGATCGACCTGATGGGTGAGAGTAGCACATCGCTTTTTGACCTGCCGCGGATGTTTGACGAGATCGCCGCGGGAGTAAAGGTCAAGACGCAGGATGATTTTGCCAATGTTGGCATTGCGCTCAAGACTCTGTACGTCACGTCGGTCAGTCCGACGGACGAAACGGCCAAGGCTATTGACGAGCGGGCGGCGATGGGTGCGATTGGTGACATGAAGGCCTACATTCAGTTCAAGGCGGCGCGTGCAATGGGCGATGCTGCTGCGGGTGGTGGAGGCGGTGAGGCCGGCTCTCTGGCAGGCGCAGGGGTTGGTCTTGGTGCCGGTGTCGGAATCGGAGCCGCCATGGCTGGAGCCATTTCGCAGGCGATGCAGGGCGGGCAGCAGAGCAGTCCTCCGGCAGCGGCAGCGGCCGGGGCCGGGGCTGTGGTTTGCCCCAAGTGCGGGACCGCCAATCCTGCCGGATCCAAGTTCTGCAACAACTGCGGGTCGTCGTTAAGTGTATCGACCAAGTGCTCCAACTGTGGGTTTGAGAACGCGGCGGGTGCCAAGTTCTGCAACAACTGCGGTAACAAACTCTAGGCCGGGACCGAAGGAGACAGCGAGTGGAGGTCCTGCTGCTTAAGGATGTCAAGAGACTGGGAAAGGCGGGCGAAGTCAAGAAGGTAGCAGACGGGTTTGGTCGCAACTACTTGATCGCTCGCGGCCTGGCCGTTGTTGCCACAGAAGGTGCCAAGCGCAGCACTGCAGTGCAGAAAGCCATCGAAGAACAGCGCGACGAGCGAGTTCGCACGGACAATGCGGCTTTTGCTGAGCGGCTTGGTGAAATTAGCCTGGTTTTCAAGGTAAAGGCCAGCGAGAAGGGCCGGCTGTACGGCTCGGTCACCGCGGCAGATATCGCCACCGAAATTGAGAAGCAGACCGGGCGCTCAATCGACAAGCGCAAGGTGGAGCTCGGTGAGCCGATTCATATCTTGGGGACCCATAAGGTGCCAGTGCGTCTGATGCCCAACCTGACTCCAGAAGTCAGTGTTGTGGTCGAGGCCAGCGCGGAGTAGGTGAGTGTATAGTGGTTCGACTAGACCGGCCGCTTCCTCTAGTTTGAGGTGCCGCGACGGTCGTGGCCAGATAGGGTGTCTGTGTTATGAAAAGAGCCGCACCAACTCGGTGCGGCTCTTTGTTGTCTGTGACGTAGTGGGGGTGATCGGTGAACATTATGTGAAGTCCTGAACGAGAAACGTCACTTGTGCGGCATTGCGAAGGAACGGGAGTGGATGGGAGTCGAACCCACCAGGGCCGCTTTTAAGCACCCCTCAGACGGTTTTGAAGACCGCGGAGCCCACCAGGACTCAACCACCCCCAAGAGTGAAGCAATCATAATTGTAGCACAGGAGTGCCTGAGAAGCAAACTTTTCTGTCGGATGGCACGCGTGGCCGAGACCCTGCCAGGCACTGGTCTTGGAGCGTGGGCAGTGTGAACATTTCCTCTTGGTGCTGTCAGCGTGCCGAGTCGAGCGGTTGCCTAAAGTCGTAGATGTCGCCGCTCTTGTCCCAGCGTGCTGAACAGTCGAGGCAGACGAGAATATCTGACTCGGGGACCAGCTTGGCGCCATGACAGCGCGGGCAGCGAAAGAGAGGGTCCGAGAGAGAAGTGGCGCCTCCCGACTTGGTGGAGAGAGTGAAGACGCTGGGAGTGAGGGGCAGCCACCCGGTGAGCGGCTGCAGCCAGCCATCCATCGCAGCCAGACGCCCTGGGGCGATCAAGCGCTTGAGGAATGGCGCGCGAAAGTAGGAGACAGGGAGCGTCCGCTGCAATGTGAGCTTGGCCTGGCGCAGTTGCTGCGTCACGTAGGCTGGATGAAAGTCGAAATGCAGGGGCTGAAACTCCCAGGGTTTGGTACTAAAGGGGTTCTCGGTCTGTCTGCCCAGGAAGTAGCGTGCGATGGCCTTGAGGTGGCGCTTGTTGGCGTACTCCAGCACGAATGAACCGTCGGGCCGGAGGACCTGCTGGATAGCTTGAAAGGCCTGTGGCACGTCGCCCAGGTGATGAAGGACGCGAACCATCACAACCGTGTCAAAGGCGGCAACTGGAAATGGCATGGAATAGATGTTGGCCGCCACGTAGGTCATGCCTGGGCGCTGGATTCGTTGCTGTGCCTCGGCCAGGAGTGAGCGCGAGGGGTCCATGAGGACGACCTCGGCGTATGAAGAGTACAGGTCTACCAGGCGGCCAAACCCCCCGCCAATATCCACGAGACGCTCACCCTGTGGGGGGAGAAGCCGGCGCAGGGCGATCCTTTCAGCCAGGTCCTCATACTCGCGGCCGCGCCCTTCCCAAAAATCAGTACGGTAGCTACTGCCCTCATAATCGCAGAGGGGAGGTGTGGTAGGTTTCTGGGTGGGCTCGGACAAAGGACTCTCCTTGGCTATCGGATGTTTCACGTGAAACAGAGCCGGACGCGAGACAGCGCGTTTGACAGTTGGCGCGAGATACACTACAATGGCGTTTGCTTCAGCTCAGGACAGGCGCCATTGTAGCGAACGGCTGCAGCGCAGTCAAAGCCCGCCGGTCAGGCGGAAGCTGATAGCAGGACTCATTGAAAGGAAGGGACATTCTTTGGCGAACACCAAGTCAGCAATCAAGCGAATTCGTTCCTCGGCCAAGCGGCAAGCGCGGGGTCGCCGCGTGCGCACCGAGGCGCGAACCTTCATCAAGGCCGCCAGGGCCAAGATCAGTGATGGGGAACTGGACGCGGCGAAAAAGTCTGTGGCCGTGGCCGTTCGTGCGCTCGACAAGGCAGCGGAGAAGGGTATCATCCACAAGAACAACGCCGCTCGCCGCAAGTCGCGTCTCTTGCAGGGATTGGCTGAGGCCGGCAAGGACAAATAGTCCTGACAAGTTCTACCAAGGCAGTAGACGAGGCGCTCCCGATACGGTGAGCGCCTCGTTATCGTTCCTGGTGCAGCACCTCAAAGATCCACACTGCTCCCGACTCATAGATGGTCCGGTAGTTTGAGCTGGCCAGGAACAGCTGCGGCTGGAGCGCCCCGCCCTTTGCCCCGACATAGACATGAGTCACCCCTTCCCGATGCAGTAGTTCCAGAAACTCGGGACTGTCCACATCTTGGGCTTCCGCCACTGTTCGTGCCAGGTCAGCCACGTGCTGCACATAATCGGCCGAGCCAAAAACGTAGGGCAGGGGAGGCAGAAGGGTCCTCCGGCCGGTGAGTGGCTGTATCCAATACCCCCCGTCTGTACCCACGTACATATCAAGCTGCCAGTAGCGAGTGTTGATGAGGAATAGCGAATCGCCCGGAAGGGTAGTCTGGATCCACTGTATGGCGTGCAGGTCCGCCTGAGTAGCCAGCACCGTGTCCGGGTTGACTATGGAGGCCATTCCCCAGGCGCTAAGAAGCGAGTGAATAGTCAACGCGGCCAGCAAGATGCGACGAGTAAGGAGTAACCGCTGCCCTGACTCCAGCGTCCCCGGCCACACACTGCCAAGCCCCGCGAGCTGAACTGGCAGTTCCGCGACAGCCAGACCCCCCAGCGCAGACAGCGGCAGAAACAGCGAGATAACCGCCGATGCATTGTTGACTAGGTTTGTGCCAGGTAGCCTGAGCCAGGCCGGGTTCACCACCAACCCTACCAGAACGCAGGTTAGCAGCACGATGCTAACCTCACGACGAAATCGTCGCAGGCCAAGAAGGACGCCCAGGGCAGCGATGACAAATAGCTGCTTGTTGTTGCGAATAAAGAGCAGGCCAGTTGGAACGGCGTTATAGCTGGCATCGGCGGCACGGGAGGCCGAACTCGTGGCTACAGACGGCAGGATGTGGGCCAGGCGAATCACCCAGGGCAGGCACAAGAGCAGGGAGCATGCCAGCAGAGTAGCTGCTCTGAGCCAGAGCGCTTTCAGCGATGATCTGGCCCCCAATCTGATGCGGCAGATGCTCTCGATCAGCAAATAGGCCGTCAGCAGACAGGCACAGAAGATCGCCACCCTGGCATGGGTAAGGAACAGGCCGGCGCTCAGCAGGGCGGCGGCAAGAAGCAACCGCCCGTCCCGCTTCTCGACGCAAAGCCATTCGATGGCACAAATCGCGGCGACGGGCAACAGGGCCATGCCAGTCAACTGCGTGTATCGCCCCCATGAGACGTAGTAGGCCGGCAGGTAGGACACCAATCCGGTCAGGATAGCAGCCGCCAGGCCTGGCAGGTGCCGCCGAAACAGGTATGCACCAAAGGCGTAGGCGCTGAGAGAGCAAAGCACACTCACGACCTGCCCCAACAGCAGCATGGCGTCTGGTACCGTCAGTCCCGCCAGCCAGGCAAATACTGCTGTGATGGTATGGAATCCATAGTGGTAGTAAAAGTCGCGCACAGGCAGCAGCGGTTCGTACGAGGCCGGTACAGCGCCCTGCAGGGTCACCAGTTGCGTGATCAGCACATGTTGGGGCGAGTCCACCCAGGCGGGCAGGGCGAGATTCCGGATCTGAACCAGGCGTAGGAGTAAGGTAACCAGCAGGATCATGGCAAGTGCAGCGGCAGCGCGGCCATTCTTGTGGGTGAAGACCTCCCTGATGCCCCGAAAGCGCATACGCGCGGCGCACACAATAGCAACGAGTGCCAGAAGACCGTAGACGGGGAGGCAGAACTGGCCCTGCCACCGCCAGCCGAACAGCGAGGTCCAGAGCAAGACCACGGGAACCACAGTCAGGCTCAGGCCGATTACGACACTCCATCCCAGCAGAGGGTTGTCCCATCTAGGTCCGAAAAGCCCACCCAGGACCAGCCCTGGCACCACCAGTAGTAACGCCAGAGGAATTAGCAGCTTGAGTCTGGGCAGCCACGAGCGGAGGGTTTGCTGGAACACCGTAGCGACAGAGTAGCGGCAGCGAGTGACCAGCCGCAGGTCTCCCACGGGCGTGCCCCCGTCGACTGCTAGTTCCCCTCCAGCGAGCGAGTTGTAGCTTGTGCACCAGAAGCCTATCTGAACGCCGGTGGATCCTTCCACCTCGAGGTGGTATGTTCTTCCTGCAGAGTCCGGTTGGGCTGAAAAGACCAAACGGAGAGGCTGGTTTGCCGTGATGCTGGCCGCATCGATAGTCTGCTGTGAGACCACGATTTTCCCGTTGGCGGACGTCAGGGCAAAGCTGATAGATCCGGAGCCGTTGGGAGCATAGACCGCTGGCAAGAGCTCGACCTCGTACAGAAATGGGTGCTGACAGGTGAAAGACTGCGCCAGCGAATGCGTGCCGTCGAGGGGTGGCGTGGCAACGTCAAGACGGTCCTGCAAAAGGTCCTCTTCGAGCAAGTAGGGCGCACAACTGGAGCACAGCAGCAGAGAAGACAAAGCGAGGATTGCCAGGAGAAAGGGCGTGTGCCGGCTGACCATCGCTGGTTACCCGTTTGCCGCAGATCCGGCGCGCTCTTCTTGCCTTGCGCGGATAGCCAGCCAGGCCTCTCGCACCTCCTGAACGTACTCGGGCGGAAAGCTGCGCTGCCCGTAATGGGTGCGAACGTAGGCCTCGGTAATGAGCCTGACCTCGCGCTCGTTCTCCTGGAACCCCCGCGTGAGGGTAGTGATGTACTCGTAGGGCGTCACTGCGTCCGGGCGAGGGTATCCAGCGGCTGCTGCCAGCCGCTGCAGGCTGGCATAGATGCGGCGAATGGAGACCAGTGAGTAGTCTTGACCACGCAGACGAGCCAGTTGCTGCTGGAGCGCATCCCAGAGGCGCTGCCAGTTGCTGGCACCGGCCGCCACAGGGGGTTGTGGCTGCCGCGACTCCCAGTTTGCATCTTCGATGGCCCCGTCTTCGGGAGCCTGCCGGAGGCGATGTACAGCAAAAGCGACCGCCGCCAGCACCAGAGCCAATACAGCGCCGAGTAGAGTCCACTTGAGGATCTGAAGCACCAGGAGCGCAATACCCTGCGCCGGCTGCGGTTGCTGGAGCCCATCCAACCGGACGCCGGTCTCGGTCAAAGGACCTTGTTCGCCACCCAGATAGGAGAATATTCGGGAGAAGAGGCGGATAAGCAGGTCGAGGATGTGCTCCAGCAGCCAGGCAACGACAGTGGCCAGAGGAGACGCCAGTCTGGCCAGCAGGTTCCCGAGTGGGTGAATGAACTGAGCAAGGCGCGAAAGATTGTGCCACGATAGGAGCCAGGCAATGCCAGCGCTCGCGCCCAGCAAGGCCGAGATGGAAGCAACAAGGATGCCCATCCAGGAGGCACTAAAGGGCGACCGGACGCCGATTCGGCTCTGGCTCACCTCCTCGATGCGCGCCAGCCCAACGGCGAGCAACCCGAGCATGAAGTAGAGCACGGCAAGAGCAGGGTAGCGCGGCGACGGCACGGCGATTTGCGCCAGGAACAGCCATACGAACGCCGCGATGCCAACGCGGAAAGAAAACCCTACCGAGTCCACACCGATATCACGTTGGGCGAGCGAAATGCCGCGAAACCACAGGTACAAACCGGCGGCGAATACAACCAGCGGCGGCGAGATGCGCTGCATAACGTTTCCCAGCTCCCAGCCGAACGCCCCGACCCAGGACCAGTCACCCCAGGCATAGTCGGCGTAGACAACAAGACGAAGCAGAAACAGCGAGCAGAGGCTGGCAAGCACAGCGGTCACGACGCGTTGCCGATTGAGGGGGGTCTCCCTGGCGTGCATATATCTGGTCAGGGAAGCGGCGAGTAGAAGAAGACCAGCGTAGGCAGGCCACGAACTGGCTATGTCTGGTCCCAGCAGGAACATCAGCCAGGACCAGAACCAGCAAACCTCCATGGCGGCCAGATTGGCGTAGAGGATCTCGCGGCGCCAGTAGCGGCGCAGAAGCGGCATCATCCTTGGGCCTCTACGCGGAACGAGAAGCCGCTGTCGAGTTCTTGCACCCGCTCTATTAGGATGCCGGGGGCTGGGTACGGCAGCAGGTCCTCTGTCAGACAGACCAGCACGAGGCGCCGCCCGGCAGTTTTGAGCCGGTCAATCACCGCCAGTAGCTCCTCTGACAAAACAGCCGTGATGACTACCAGCGTGGCGCCCCACGGAAGATGTGCACTCTCTTTGTTGAGCAGGGCCTCAATGGCAATAGTAGGCACGGACGATACGGCCGCCAGCGCCTCAAGGATACGGGTGAGTTGGTCCGGACTGCGGCTCGGGAGCACCTTGAGAGGTTGATCTGACTGCGGCCAACAGCCGTTGGCCAGCAGACCAACCTGGTAGCGGTGCGAGATGGCATTGCTGGCTACAGAAGCCGCGACGCTGATTCCTCTTTCGAGCAACTCCGGGACAGAGCCGTGCCACGGTCTGGGGAGGGTAGCCATGTCGAGGAAGAGCACGAGCTGGAATGTGGCTGTTGGCTCATAGACCTTGACCTGCAGTCGCTGCTGGCGAGCGGTCGCTTTCCAGTGTACACGCTTGAGGCCGTCGCCGGAAGCATAGTCGCGGATGCCAGCCGAGCGACTGGGGTCCTCAAAGATCCATTGCCCAGCACGCGAATTGCCAAAGGGCTCCTTGGGCGGAAGGACCAGTCCCTCAACCGATTTCACCGCAGGGTAGACCACGAGCCAGTCTTGCTGGGGAAGCATCAGTTCGCTGCTGAAAAGGCCGAACGGATCGCCCGATTGGAGCTTGGTGGGGCCAAAAGCATAGACCCCGCGCCTGTCACAGCGCAACCGATAGCGCCAGCTTGTGCCCTCATACCAGCGCAGTGACATGACACTGCTGAGAAAACCCACATCAGCCTTGGTGGTGGGCTGGGATGCACCTTCGAGGAGGTTTACTGGCAGGGGATACTCGTCGTCGATCCGCAGCCACGAAATGGGGAGCCGCTTGTCGTTGCTGGCGCGCATAGTCAGATCGACCGTCTCGCCGAGGAACAAGCGGCGTTCGCTGAACGTGCGGTGAAAAGCCACGTGGCGGAGCGATTGTTTGTTCCACGCCCAGCCTGCCGCTGTAGCAGTCAGAACTAGCAGAGCGAGAACAACCAGGCCGCTCTGGTGGAAGATCAGACCGATCACAGCGGCGAACAGGGCCAGGGCGACCCAGTTCTCGTTGAACATCACTTCTCCACGGGAACGGGCACTGAGGCAACGATTTCGGTGATCACCTGCTCGGGGGTACGCCCGCGCAGCCGCGTCTGGGGGTGGATCGAGATACGATGGGTAAGTACTGCAGGAGCGAGATACTTGATATCGTCTGGAATCACAAAATCGCGGCCCCTCAGCGCGGCCAGGGCCTGAGCGGTTCGGTATAGAGCCAGAGAGCCGCGAGGGCTCACACCCAATTCAACTGCCGGGTGGCTCCGGGTCGCGCGAGTAACCTGGACGGAATACTGGCGTACGGAATCCTCCACACGAATGGAGCGCACCTGGTGCTGAAAGGTCAGCAGCTCCTCTGTGGTCAGAACGGGCTGCAGCTCGTCCAGAGGGTCGTGCTGCTCGAAACGCAGCAGCAGGTTGTTCTCGTCTAACTCGCTGGGATAGCCAAGGCCGACTTTCATCAGAAAACGATCCACCTGGGCCTCTGGCAGGGGGAATGTCCCCTCCAGCTCGATGGGGTTCTGGGTGGCCAGCACCAGGAAGGGCCGTGGCAGAGGGTGGGTGTGCAGATCGACACTGACCTGGTGCTCCTGCATTGCTTCGAGGAGAGCGGCCTGCGTCCGCGGCGTGGCCCGGTTGATCTCGTCGGCGAGCACGACCTGCGCCAGTACCGGGCCGGGGCGAAACTCAAACTCCTGGGTCTTTTGGTTAAAGAAGTAGAGCCCGGTGACATCGGAGGGAAGCAGGTCGGGAGTGAACTGAATGCGCTGAAACGAGCAGTCGAGCGAACGGGCCAGGGCTTTGGCCAGGGTGGTCTTACCCGTGCCGGGTACATCCTCGATGAGGACGTGACCCTCGCAGAGGAGGGCCGCCAGCGTGAGTTCAATGACCTCAGACTTGCCAACAATAACCTTGCTGACATTGGATAGCACCGCTGACATTGCTTCTTGGATGGTCATTGCTCTCCCTTGTCACGATTCTGATCCTTGAGTCTACGCTGATCGGACTCGCCGAGTTCACGTGGGACTCAGCTTATGACAACTATAACAAAATGGCCCAGGGAAGAACTCCTGGGCCATCGCGTCTTGACATCAACTGAACCAAGCCCTGGTCGTATAGTGCGACGGGATCACGACACGTGGAGACGGGTGCCCAGCTAGAACGGAAGCTCCTCTTCTGTCTCGGCGGGAGCGGGGCCTCCCTCTGCTGCCTCGCCGCGCTCACTCTTGCCGCCAAGGAACTTGACGTTGCGGGCACGCAGCTCCAGCATCCCTCGCGGCTCGCCGGTCGACTTGTCGGCCCAGGTGGAAAGCTCGATGTCACCCTCTACCAGCACCAAACGACCCTTGGCCAGGAACTGGTTGCAGTTCTCTGCCAGCTTGCGCCATGCCGTCACGCGGAACCAGGTAGTTTTCTCCTGGGGCTGTCCCTCGGGATTGGTCCACTTGCGGCTGGTTGCGATGTTGAAGGTAGTCACCGGAGTGCCGTCGGGGGTGTAGCGCATCTCGGGATCCCGTCCCAGATGGCCCACTACAATCGTGTTCTGGTACATGGATGCTCCTCTCCTTGCTGGTTTGTTAGTTCCTGCGCACGCCCCATTGTAGCGCCGCACGCAGCATTCTCAAATCCGTCAGTATGTCAAACAGGGCCCGATATGCCTGTCTGCCGGCTCTCCGTATTATGTTAATTAGCTAGACTAGCGGCCATACCGGCTGATTGGGAATGCCGGACCTCTTCCAGAGATCTGCGGCGCGAGTTCTGGCCTCGTGAACGATGCGTTCCTCGTCCAGGGTAAGACAGTGCCCATGTTCAACGACGGTCTGGCCGGCAATGACCACTGTATCGACGTCTGAGCCAGTTGCTGCGCACACTAGCGTTGATACAGGGTTGATGTTGGGAGTCAGGTGCGGCTGGTCAAAATCAAAAACCACAAAGTCGGCCTGCTTGCCTACCTCCAGCGAGCCGATCTCATTCTCCCAACCCAGGGCTCGAGCGCCATTGATAGTGGCCATTTCGAGCACGGACTCTGCGGGGGTGACCAACGGGTTGAGAGTTCTGGCCTTGTGCAGGTAGGACGCCAGGCGCATATCGCGTACCATGTCATACGTATTGTCACTGGGTCCGCCGTCTGTGCCCAGGGTGACATTTACCCCAGCGGCCAGCATTTCGGGAATTGGTGCAATGCCTGAGGCCAGCTTGGCATTGGAGGCAGGATTGTGAGCAATGTTGGTGCGGGTGCGGGCAAGTATCTCGATGTCCGCTGCGTCCATCCACACAGCATGGACAAGAAGCACCCTGGGACCGACCAGTCCGACGCTCTCTGCATACCTGGCGGGGCTGAGACCATAGGTCTCTTGGAGAAACTTGCGGTCTGAAGCGACTTCCGCGAGGTGCACCGTCACACCCATGTTGCGCTCATGGGCCAGAGCAGTGATTTGGCGGTAGAGTTCGGGTGTGACTCCCCCAGGCGTGCGAGGCCCGAACCAGACCGCCAGACGACCATTACCAGCTCCGTTCCACTGGTCGTACATCGCCAGAGTGTTCTTGAGACTGGTGTCGCGATCTTCTACCATACCAGGGTGCATCCAACCGGTCTTGGTGGCGTAGGTACCAACGTCCATCACGATTTTGGCCAGGGCGGCACGGATTCCCGACCGCAGGACGACCTCGGCGATACCACTAAAGCCGTAGCGTTCGGCGAGCAGGGACTCGACAAATGCCGTTGTACCCGATTTGAGCATCTCGAGGATGCACAGCTCGGCGCTGGCGCGGCCATCCTCTTCGGTGTAGTTTCCCTGCAGAACCCAGACCCGCTTGCCGAGCCACTCGAGGAGCTCCATGTCGTCGGCGCAGCCGCGAATCATCGCCTGCGCCAGGTGTACGTGCGTGTTGACCAGGCCAGGGGTGACTACCTTGCCTTTGAGATCTATGCGCTGCTCCAGTGGAAAGCGCTCGCGCAAGGTGGCTGTCTTGTCGATGGCGGCAAAGCGGCCATCCCTGACCACCATCGCCCCATCGCCAATGATGCGTCGCTCAGCATCAACCGTAATCAGCAGACCATGTTCATAGATCATGTGTCCCCCGGAAAAGCCATTTGACAGGGCAACCTTGCAACCTATAATCGCCCTATGTTCTCTCTGAACCGCTTAAGCGCCTTGCTCATTATAGTCACGCTGGGCCTGGTGAGCTTTTTTGCCGTGCCATGGCCATCGAGGACAATGCTCATCGCCGGTCAGGACGTGAGTGTCTCCGGTAAGCTACTGGTCGCGGCCGCTGTTCTGGGATTGGTGGCATGCGGCACACAGGCTCTGGCGAGCTCGAGCGAGTGCGATAACCCCTGGTGCATGCCTGCGGCAAGTGGTCTGTGGATTCTGCCAACCCTCCTGTCTGCTCTGGCGCTGGTGGCACTCAATCGCTCGCTTATGGCTGGTGCGCAATTCCTTATCTGCTCAGCCACGGCAGCAACCCTGGTCATGTTACTCCTGGCGGAGCAACGCAGGGTGGATGCACACTCACGGCTGCGGTTGGCGTCGCGGACAGTCCTGGAGGTAGCAGCCTTCTTGCTGATGGCACTGGTGATGACCACGTTGAAAACAGAGCAAGTATCAGGGCCGTTCTTGGCTGGAGCAGCGGCGGCCGGTGGTGCGGCCCTGGCTTATGTAGTGCTGAGTGGCGACCTGCACCGCCCATTGCGCATTAGTGTGTGTGCGGTTGTATCGGGACTGGTTGTGGCAGTTGTTGCCCTGGGCTTGTCCCAGGTGGTTAAGACGCCGGTTGCCTATGGTCTCGTGCTGACAGTGGCCCTCTATGTATCTATTGGCTTGTTGAGAGGATACCTGCGGGGGCAACTGCGCAAGGTCATAGTCATTGAGTACCTGATAGTAGCAGGCATCGCACTGCTCATTGTCCTGCTGTCTGTGCACTAGCCGGGGCCAGGTTGGCCCAGGTGGCGGTCAGAACCCGAGTTCCCTGATACGTTGCTCCGTCAGGCCAAAGTGATGGCCGAGCTCGTGAACCACGGTGCGCCGGACCTGACGACGAATGCCTGCCGCGTCCGCGAAGGCGCGCTCCAAGGGGCCGCGATAGATTACGATGCGATCCGGTGTGACCAGGTTATAATGCGTACCCCGCCTAGGCAGCGGCACCCCTTGATAGAGACCGAATAGCTGCCACGGTTCGTCAACACCCGCTAGGTGCATCTCCTCGCTGCTGGGCCAAATGGCAGTAGTAACCACTACATTGTTCAGGTGCTCCTGGATTTCTGCGGGCAGGCCCATCAGGGCCTCGCCGACCAGCGCGCTGAACTCATCGTCGTTCATGGTGCGCTATACCCAGGAAAGGTCGCGGGCCAATGCGGCTCGTAGACCATCGTGAACCGCGGGAATACTGGCAAAGGTCCACTGGTCGTGTGCCAGCCAGCGGTAGAGAAGCAGACAGCGTATTCTCTGATGCATTGGGTCGCGGTTCCACCGGTCGATTTCATCGTAGGCGGCCTGAATCCAACCCTGATTGCTGTGTGACCAGGGCTCGTCCTGGTTGGTCTCCGTTATGTACACCGGTAGGCCCTTCAGACTGAGAGGGATGGCCTCCATGAACTGCCGATAACTGCGGAACTCGTAGTAGCGGTCACGGAAGGGCGGATCCATCCTCTCCAGCGAAGTCACCTTGGCCGGGTCGGCACCGTGGGTGTACGTGTGCAGCGCAATACCGTCGCAGCGTCCATCGAGCGCTGTCAGGACATCCACAAAGTACTGGATCCAGTCTCCTCTTTCGTTGCCTGGGTACTGCGCAGAAGCATTCCATGGGGCCACTGCAGCCACGATGACCTGGTCTGCTCCGTGCCCGGGTCGGCGATGGATCTGGGTGTAGCAGCGCCGGAAGCACGAGGCGTACATCTCGGGCGTGATCATCTGGCCTTCTGGTCCTCCTGGCCATTCGTTGGGGTGGTTGGTCTCATTGCCGATGATCCACAAGTGGCAACCGCTGGAATTCTCAACAAAGTTACCACAACGCATGGCAAATTCAAGATAGGCGCGTTCATCAGGGTCGCATAGAGGTATGGTACCGGGAAAGGCCCCCTGTGTGGGAGTGCTGTAGCCATGGTTTAAGCGCACCATGAGGCCATAGCCGGCGTCCTGCAGGTATCGATAGTCCTTGCCGCTCGTGTCGTGAGGGTCTCTACCTACTTCCTCGGTAACCAAAACCCAACCCTTGCGGCCCGAGTCACCCATCAGCGCCTCGCCGCCGGGGTCGTGTATACCGTAGAGATAGCGCGATTCGCCGGCGGGCACGGGAACAGGAAGGATTGGCTCCGGAATGCTAAGCCTCATCCCTACGCGGATCAACGAGGGGTTGGCAATACCGTTGAAATGGGCGATGACCCAGTATTTCCTGGCATTGTTGTAGTAGCGCCGTGCCAACGCGCTGAGAGTGTCGCCGTAGCGAACGATGTAGGTGAGAACGTTGGTGGGCCAATTACCGGTCCACTGGGCTACTAGCTCGTAGAGCCACGTGCCCATCGTGGTGCCTTCGAAGGCAGCCTTGGCCTTGAAGCGGCGGCACAAATCCTCATCGAGCTCAATGTCGATGGGGATCATGGTCAAATCCGATTCGGGAGGCGCGACCAGCGGCAACAGCGTAAAGGGAGCGATGCCCGGCTCGGGGATGGTGAGCTGCTGACCCGGGACCACAACGTCAGAAGCCAAATCATTAAAGTAGGCGATTGCCAAAAAGGCTGCGGGGTTGCCGTAATAGAGGCTGGCGATGTCCCGCAGGCTCTCCCCTGGGCGCACAGTATGGACCAACGTATTGTTGCCCCAGCCCGCCACCCAGCGACTGATCTCCTCAGCGAGAATACCAGTCGCGGTATGGTCGATGAAAGCCAAACGCGACAGGAAGCGGCGTAGAAGCGTCTGGTCCAGTTCGACACGGATTTTGAGCAAGGCCATAATCGTACCCCTATCTTACCCCGCAAAGGTCACTGGCGGTCAGAGTAGCTCCCCGGCCAGAAGAAACACCAGGGGCCATTGCCCGCGACAAGTGCTTGCCGTAGGGACGTGTGCGCAGCACAATGGGCATTGGAACAGCGTGGCTCATGATCAGGCTCTGCTGGTGCGGATTCGGGCTGTCCAAAGCAGCGCGCAACACACTGCGAGAGCTGACGCCGCTCAAGACTGCCTCAATGTCCCATTCTGCCGTAAGCTTGCAGCAAGTCGGGAGGCCTGCCTGCCACACCAGCTCAATGCCAATGCTACTCGGATGCTCCTCAATTGCCAACAACGGGCCCCCGCGACGGTGATGAGCAACGAGCGTAGCACTTCAGGCTGGCCCGATACCTGGCATTAGCTGATCTCAGCTTCATGAAGCTGGCGGACACGTTGGACGAAAGCAAGCGAGAAGCAAACCGTCTGGAACATGACTATGCCGCCTGGCAGGGTCACGTCAGACTCTTTGGTGTGACTCGGGCCGATGATGAACAAAAGGGCGCTCTCCCTGGACAGGGCCGAGGTTTCTTTGGCAAGATCTCAGAGGAAAAGCCGCGACGAGTTGACCGGGGCTAGACCTCTGATTATGCTGAGAAACGAACGTGAGAAGTAGCGCAGGCATTGCCACGCGCCGAGCTAGAGGCAAACGCTCGAGTCATCCCGACTCTACCCAGAGAGCGCCTCCGCGCCAGAGCTTTGGCCATTCGAGCAGACTGTCGTGAAACCGAACTACCGGTCAATCCAGACATTACGCACTATGCAGAGGGGTGTCCAATGGCTGAGTCCATGCATGCGGATGTTCTTGTTGTAGGCGCGGGACCCACCGGTTCGTACCTGGGGTGGAAACTGGCTGAGGCCGGTTGTGATGTGCTCCTCCTGGAAGCGCTGCCTCTAGAAAAGGTAGGTGCTCACATCGAAGTCATTCATCTAGACAAGATTCGCTTCGATGAGTTTGATATCCCCCATCCTCTCCCACCCGAGCTGCTGCACCTGGTGTCTGCCAACAAAGTATGGTCCATTGATGGCAGTGAGCACTTTCGAGTGGAATACCCCTTCTACGTCACCAATATGCCTGCCTTTGTGCAGCGGCTGCACGACTATGTTCGCCACGCAGGTGGAAGGGTTATCGAGAGTGCCCGTGTAGGAGATGTGATCATCGATCGTGGCTTCTGCCGTGGCGTTCGCGGTACCCGTAGGGGCAGACCCTTTGAAGCACGCGCAAGAGTCACTGTTGATGCATCGGGGATCGCTGGTGCTGTACGAACGCGTCTGCCAGATGACTTTGGTGTCGAGAACTGTCCTGTTCCTCCAGAGCAGACTTATTATTGTGCCTTGGAACTACGGGATGAGATACCGGCCGGTTTTCCAACCGACAATAACTCGTTTCTTGGTATGCCGGGATTCTGGAACAAGTCCTATGGAGATGGCGCTATCCTGGGCATTATCGCTCCTGGCAGCAAGGACAATGCCTGGAATGCGCTGACCCAGTGGCGAGAAGCAACTTTTGGCAATCCTGGGAGGCTGGTTGCGAAGCGGGTCGGGTGCTCACCTTATCGCCGTGCTCCGGCCTCCTACGTCGGAAATGGCTTTGCGGCCGTCGGTGATTGTGTCTATCAAAACAAGGCGTTCTCTGGAGAGGGTATCACCAGCGGATTCACGGCCTGCCGGATCGCAGAAAAAGTCATTCGGGAGGCCCTTGCCAAAGACGACGTCAGCCAGAAGGGGCTCTGGGAGTACAACGTACGCTATTCACGGGGGCAGGGGGCAAAATTCGCGGGGGTAATGGTCTTCTTGTTTCCCGTTAATGGTTTGCCGAAGCATGAAGTGGACTACCTGTACCAGCATCAGATCATCTTTTGCCAGAAGGACTATGAATACCTCAACCTCAATTATGAGCTGGACCTGCCGCCAGACAGATGGGAAGCCATCTGTCAGCAATTGAAGAAGGGCGTGCTGGATGGGGCGTTCTCTGAACAAAGTCTGCAGTTGATGAATACTCTGTACGGCTACTCTAACCAGCTCAGAGCGCACTATCTGGCTTACCCTGCAACTCCGGAAGGCTTGCCCGGCTGGAGAACAACTGCGGAACGGCTATGGGGGTACTAGACACTGCTATGGCTGACACTTATCAGATCATCGTCTTGGGCGTCCATGAGATGAGGTATGAGGATCAGGTGACAGCGGCCAGCCTGCAAGGGTTGGCAAACCGCACTCGGCCCTCGATGTATCTTGATTACGGGATCTATGATGATCCCCAGTCTCGGAAAACCAATGAGGAATTCTTATCTGAGGAGCTGTGGAGAGACAAGTTCAGGGAGGCCGTGGGGCCGCAGGACCAGCTCAACCTGGCTGCGTACGGGAGTATCTACCCCCTGGAAAAGCGGGAGATAGGTAGTCTGGAAGAAGCCGTCAGGCATTTCCTGCCCCTCATTAGGGGCCTCGTTGTCTGGGACCCCAAACAGGAAGACAGCATCAACATCGCTGTGATGATGTCGGGCCTTGATAGTGTGCTTCCTGTTAGCCCTGACCACCTCGATTGGGCGGAGCGATTTGGTTTGCCCATCGAACAAGACCTGCGCGGTCGCTGGCCAGACCGTGTAGCGACATACGTCTGGGCGTTGAAGAACCTGTTCTCGCGATGTGCGCCCGGCAAGGTAGCCTGCATCGAACCGGGCTGGCACCGCCCAGAGTTCGTGGACTATGTGGTCAAGGAGAGGATATTCACGTATGCGCTTTCCAGCAAAGGCAGCAGCCAGTCCTTCAAGAGAGGTTTTGATCTCCTATTGCTTTGCCTGGGCGGCCCCGCCTGGTTGAGAAACATCATCTACAATACCGGCCTGTTTCAAAGGTTGAAGCAGATCTTCCTGAAGGCGATGTCGACCGATCCCGAAGTAGGTCTGGTGGTAGCCATTCAGAAAGAGGTTGCGCTGCAGCCAGGAGCGACCATTTTTGGCTGGCACACCGACCGTGACGACGAGTTCTCCTTTATGGCACTACTCAGTGTCAATGGGTTGCGCCTGGTACCAGCGCACTTGGCGGCGAACTTTTCGTTTCACAGTGCATTACCTGCCTCAGTCCCGTTGAAACAAAGGCATGTTCAAGAGTCCGAGGTCGTCCTTGACCAAGAAAAGACATACCTGACCTTTACGTACTCAGATGGTGATCAGTTGATGCTGATGAACACGGCGCAACTGGGCGGGTGGCGCCGTCCCGAGCGCGGCCTGGTGCCCTTCAACTGGGAAATGCAGCCCCTCCTGGCAGAACTTGCGCCCGCTTTGCTGGGTCTCTACTACAATAGTCTAACGCCTAACGACTGCCTTGTGGCCGGGCCGTCCGGAGCAGGCTACATCATTCCACCATTGCACGATAACCTGCCCGACTATCTGGTGCGCTCAGCAGAAACCTGCGAAAAGGCAGATATCAATGTAATCACCTCGTATTACCCCGACCCGCCCGAGAAGGTGATCAAGCAGCACCTCCAGGCCCCGCCAAATATCATCGGTTTCCTGTCGGGGTATTTCTTCTTGCAAGCAAAACCGGTCAGATACGGAGGTGGCAAGGTCTTCTTGTGTAATGCCTGGCCCCACCTCTCACGGGTGCGGGATTCAAGCGAAGAGGTGATGGTAGGGATCAAGTCGTTGGTTGATGTCCCAGCGCGAACTCCGAGGTTCATTGCAGTGCATCTGTTTGCCTATCGCACGACGGTGACGGATGTCTACAACTTGGTTCGAACATTGGACCCCGATCAAGTCCGAGTCGTCCGCGCAGACGAGTTCCTCTTGTTGGCAAAGAAACACTATGCTGGCAAACAGCGCCCTGAATAGAGCGAGGTTTCTTATTTCGATGTCAGACTAGCGGCAGAGGAGAACACAATGACAGCAAGAGTATCGAATCGCACCAAGCTTCTCTACGGCGTCGCTGATTCAGGCATTGCCATGCTGACTTCGATAGTTCAGTTCTTCTTGCTATTCTACTATACCGATGTTGCGCTCCTGGACGCAGGGTTGGTGGGAACTGCGCTTATGGTGGGTAAGCTCACCTGGGATGCTTTCAATGACGTCCTGTTCGGCTATCTTTCTGATCGCACCAAATCGCGTTGGGGCCGCCGGAGGCCATACCTGCTCTTTCTGGCTGTCCCCCTGGCGTTGTCTACCTGGCTGCTGTTCTCCATCCCCGCCAGGATATCAGGTCTTGCTGCGTTCTTGATCGTCTTGTTCACTTTCCTTCTCTTCGATACTTTCCATACTTTCATTGCGATAGCCTATACGGCGATGACACCCGAACTGACCTATGACTATGATGAACGCACTGGCGTCACTACTGTCCGTGAGATATTCACCGTCATTGGCTATATTCTTGGGGCAGCACTGACAACGACCGTTGCCGATGCTTATGCCAAGAATCTTGGGCTATCTCGTCAGGCCAGTTATAGCGCAATGGGGCTGACATTTGGTATCTACGCGGCGGTGGTTGTCCTGATTACTGCTTTTGGCGTAAAGGAAGGCCCCGCTGTGGAGACACATGCGTCCAAGATGCCTGCGGTCAAAGCGTTCATGCAAACATTTCGGAACAAACCCTTTGTTCAGCTGGTCGCCTCGTTTCTCATTACGAATGTCAGTTTCACGCTCCTGACAACCCTATTGCCTTACTACCTCAAATACCAGGTCAATATGGAAGAGCAGATGCCCTTCGTGATGCTGGCGATGTTGGCAACGATTGGCTTATTCCTTTACCCGATGAAGATGATCGCAGACCGAATTGGAAAGGGAAGAGCGTACGCGCTAGGCCTCGCAGTGGCTGCGGCAGCGGTCCTTACGTTGTTCTTCGTTCCGCCAGGTCCTACACCGTATGTGTACGTTGCTGCCTTCATCGCGGGCATGGGCCTTTCGTCACAATGGGTATGCCCGTGGAGTATGATGCCTGACGTAGTTGAGATTGACGAAGCAGCTACCGGGGAGCGCCGTGAAGGCATCTATTACGGCATGTGGAATTTCGTCACAAAATTCGCCAATGCTCTGGCGATCGCAGCAGCGGGCTGGATGCTAACCGGCTTTGGTTATGTGCCCAATGTCGCACAATCCGCGCTCACTTTGCTGGGGATTCGCATCCTTTTCTGCTTGGTGCCAGTGGCCATGTTCATACTGACGATGCCACTGCTGATCAACTATCCCATCACGCGCGAAAGCCACGCCAGGCTGGTTGCCGAGCTACGGAGCAAAATGGCGGCCCAAGAGACAGCAAGCAGCAACAGTCAATAACGCTGTTGGCAGAGCGCATTACTGCGGTGGCTTGGCATGAAACAGCGATCCCCCTGCCGCGGCAAGTAGGGCGTCGCTGGTGCACAGGTGGAGCCAGTGGGCTTGCAGCTAGCGCAGAAGGCGCTCGTCGCCCACTCGCTGCGTCACCCGCTTGTCGTCCAGGTGCTCGAGGAGTGCCTGCGCATACTTGCGGCTGGTGGAAAACATGTCACGTACCTGGGCCAGGGTGATCCGTCCCTCGCGCCGCAGATGAGCGATCACAGCCTGGGTCGTCTCTTCGTAGGTGTCTGCGGCAAAGAGAACCGTATCACTCAGCTTGACCAGTGTGCCCTGTTGAATCAGTGCAGCCAGCACGTCCGAACCGACCTCGGCTTCGCATTCGGCGAACGAAGGGGGAGAGTACGGGTTCTGGGAAAAGACCTTGAGCAACGTGTCTATCTGACGCTGCTGCTCATGGGAGAAGCGCACCTGATGGCTGGTCAGGGCCACAGTGGACTCGGTCTTGGCGAGCACGTTTTCTGATGATGCCCGGTCAACCGCCTCATTAAAGACCCGTGGATTCACGCCCAGACGGCTCTTGAGCTCTTCACGCGGCATGCCCGCTCGCAGTGGATAACGGCTGTGGTATTCGCCCAGCAGTTGAGTGATCCTTTGCAACAGCGATTGCCACCCGGCCGACGAGAGCACATTGGCATTGCCCTGTGTCACAGACTCGGGCGTGAGCGAAGGGTCGAGAGGCAAGGCCGACCGGTCACTCAGCAGTTCGGCAAGGGTCGTCCTGGCCAGCTCTGCACCGAGTGAACTATGAGAGATGAGACTGCCAGCCTCAGTGGGTTGTTCTCGTTCCAGTTCCTGCAACAGCACTTCCGCCGGGCTGCCACGAGCCAGACTCTCTAGGCGGCGGATTGTCTCGGCGTGAAATCGCTTGTGGCGCTGTTGTGGTAGCGCATCGACAATGGACCCACCGGCGAGGGTCAGGCTGGGGGAGGCCTGGCGCAGAATGAATCGGTCCCCTTTGAGCACAGCGACAGGAGAATCAAGCACTAGCTGAGCCCAGGCCTCACCGCCGGGAGCTACTTCGGCGCAGTCCAGTAAACGCACCCGGGCCTCGACCTGGGCAGTGCCGGAGAAAAAGTCCAGCACGGTGTTGTGAGTCAAAGGGCGGGTTGCATCGCGCAGGTAGTGAAGGCGAACATCCAACATCTGAGTGGCACGAAGCCACCCGGGGGTTGCCAAAACATCTCCACGCCGTAGAGCCTCCTTATCAACGCCAGTGATGTTGACCGCCAGCCGTGTGGGAGGAATCGCCGTTTCCACTCGGGCCTTGTGGGTCTGCAGCCCGCGGATCCTTGCCTTGAGATTGCCGGGGAGGATCT
Source organism: Chloroflexi bacterium ADurb.Bin180 (assembly GCA_002070215.1). NCBI lineage: Bacteria > Bacillati > Chloroflexota > Chloroflexi bacterium ADurb.Bin180. The sequence continues at coordinate 107,365 of MWCV01000001.1, forward strand.
CCAGTTCTTCGCCGTTGTGCAGGCGCCCGTCGACGAGCGTGCCAGTGACGATGGTGCCAAAGCCGGCAATGCTGAAAACCCGGTCAATGGGCAGGCGAGGATGCCCCCGCTCCATCCTGGGCGAGGGTGCTTGAAGCAATCGGTCAAGTTCCTGAAGCAGTTCGGACAGTCCCTGGCCGGTGCGCGCAGAGACAGGGATAATCCGTGCCTCGGCCAGCGTGGTTCCCTGCAGCTCCTTACGGACATCCTCCTTTACGAGTTCGAGCCACTCCGGGTCGTCAATCAGGTCGCTCTTGGTCAACGCCACGATCACATCGCGTACTTGTAGCAAGTCAAGGATGGCCAGGTGTTCGCGCGTCTGCGGCATTACGCCCTCGTCCGCGGCCACGACGAACAGGGCCAGGTCGATGCCGCCGACGCCGGCCAGCATATTCTTGATAAAATCCTCATGGCCGGGAACGTCGACGATACTGGCCTCGAGTCCACTGGGCAGCCTGAGCCAGGCAAAGCCCAGGTCAATGGTCATCTCCCGCTCCTGCTCCTCCTTGAGTCGGTCGGGGTTGATACCGGTGATGGCCTGTACCAGAGTGGACTTGCCATGGTCAACATGGCCTGCCGTGCCAATGACGCGCATTAGCGGGGCTTGTCCTGCTTCAGGCCGTCGAGCACCTTGGCCTGGGCCTGAATGAAGCGAGACCACACTTGCCACAGTTCGTCAGAACAGGCCTGTATGGCCTGCTTGTTCTGCTCCAGGCGATCTTCGAGGCTCTGCCAGGTAGTTGCGGACTTGGTCTGCCAGCTCTCCAGGCGAACGAGGCGTGCTGTCTGCTCGTCATCGACGCGCACCTGATTATCCTGCCATTCGCGGAGCTCGGTGCGCTGCCTTTCGACCGCGAGGCGTTGCAGCTCGGCCACCTCACTGCTTTGCTGGCGAATCTGCTGCTCCAACTCGTGCATATCGTAGAGCGTCTTGCGGTTGCGTTCGAACTGAGCAGCGAACTCTTCGAGTTGTTTGTTCCAGCGGGCTAGTGGCGGCTGAGCAGCCTGGAGCTCGGTGGACAATTCCTCGTGGCGGCGATCCCACTCGCCGATTTTCAACTGCAAGCCATTCACGTCGGCTTGTTGTGTCTTGGCTATGGCCTCAACATCGGACTGAAGCTTGTCCAATCGGGTGTCGAGTCGGGAACCGAGGGCATCAACACTGGCTTTCAGAGACAGGTGTTGCGCATTAAGGCTCTCGTGCTCTAGTTTGTTGGCAGCCAGTGTGTCGCGAAAGCCCTGGGCATCCTGGGCCAACATAGTCAACCGCTCGCCCTGCGCATCCAGACGCTTGTTGACCTCGACGACCTGGTTGAAGGCACGGGTTACTTCGCTGCGAAGCTTGCTATCCTCCTCGCGCAACAGAGCCGCGACCTGGTCAAACGACCCAATGCCTTCGACCCGTTCCTGAATTTGGCGCACGATGCGGGCGATGGACTCGGCCTCGAGTTTGGCACTGCGAATTCGCGCGTCATCTTTGGCGTCCTGCTCGGCAGAGTGCTTGGCCAGGAGACCGGAGAACTCGGAGCGCACCCCCTGGATCGCCGCCTCGAGTTGAGCCAGTCTTGGAAGTTGGCCTTGGATGCGTGGGATGGTAGCCTGAATCTCCTGTAGTTGGCGTGCCTGCTCCGTGAGCTGAGCTCTTTGAGCGTCGATCTGGCTCTGCATAGCCATAAGCAGAGCCTTGTCCTTGCGATGCTCTTCGTCGAGCCAGTTGAGCAATTGGATCACTTGGTTCAGGTCCAAGCCTACCTCCTCATGTCCGGTACGGGGTCGGGTCCATGCGTGGCGATGGCCGGCCTTCTATTATACGGCCGGACCCTCTTTTGCACAACGATTGCTTCTCACTATAATTGGCGAGCCTGGAGAGGTCGCATAGTTTGGTCTAGTGCGCACGATTGGAAATCGTGTAGGCGATGAGCCTCGCGGGTTCAAATCCCGCCCTCTCCGCTGGTTGGATGGGTTTGACAAAGCACCGGTGAGTCAGGTAACATGAACCTGGTCGTGCTAGACGGGGAGCTAGCGGTGCCCTGCACCCGCAATCCGCTATAGCGGGGTCGAACTCCCTTTCGAGGTGCGGCAGGACAGGACTGCTGCGCGCAAGCGGCGTTGAAGATTGGGTCCCACGCGGCAGAGATCTGTGAACCCCGCCAGGTCCGGGAGGAAGCAACGGTAAGCAGCCCCCTCTGGGTGCCGTGGGGTAGCCTGGTCGGAGCTGGCTACACGTGGCAAGCTGGCTTGTTGATATCGACAGAGGGTGCACGACCAACGCGAAACACAGAGGGCGGGTAGGCTACCGCCCTCTTTCTGTTTGTGGGGGTAGATGGCTCAGGTTCTGGTGGTTGGCGGTGGCGCATCCGGCATGATGGCCGCCGGCCGGGCTGCTGAGTGCGGCGCCAATGTGGTGCTGTTGGAAAAAACACCTCGTCTGGCGAACAAGCTGCGCCTGACTGGCAAAGGCCGCTGTAACGTCACCAATCAAAGCGAGCTAAACGACTTTGTCGCCCACTTTGGCGACACGGGTCGTTTTCTGTACGGTGCCTTCTCGCGTTTCTTTGTGCCGGACCTGCTGTCGTTTCTGAATCAGCGTGGGGTAACTACGGTTGTGGAGCGAGGTGGCAGGGTCTTCCCAGCTTCCAACGATGCCCGACAGGTTGGCGATGCACTGGAGGGCTACCTGGTTAGTAACAAGGTGCGCATTCAGCGGAACTATGCGGTGGACCAGATTCTCGTCGAGAGTGGTCGGGTAAAAGGGCTGGCCAGCCGGGGACACGAGCTGGCAGGAGCAGCGGTGATCCTGGCCACCGGGGGCGCGTCCTACCCGAAAACCGGATCTACCGGCGACGGCTTCCGGCTTGCTGCTGCAGCGGGGCATCACCTTATTCCGATCAGACCAGCGCTGATACCACTGGTAGCCACGGAAAACTGGGTTAAGGACCTGCAGGGGCTGAGCCTCAGGAGCGTAGAAGCAACCCTGTTCTGTGGTGAGAAGGCAATTGCCCGAGGCCTGGGAGAGATGCTGTTCACCCATTTTGGAGTATCTGGGCCCATTGTTCTGTCACTCAGCAAGAGAGCGGTGGACGCGCTGCACGGAGGAAGGGTGACCCTGCGCCTGAACCTGATGCCTGGGAGCACAGAGCAAGAGCTGGAGCGCGACGTGCGCCAGCAACTGGAGAAACAAGCACGACGACAGGTGGAAAGCGTGCTGTGTGCGCTTGTTCCCGCAAGGATCGCCGCGGTGATCGTGAGCCAGGCGCACGTTGCACCCGGCAAACCGGGCCATCAGGTGACGGCAGCCGAACAGCGGCGTCTGGTAGGCCTGATGCAGGATCTGCGCTTGACGATCAGCGGGTATCGGCCAATTGATGAGGCGATCATCACGGCCGGCGGGGTCGACACCAGAGAAGTGAATCCCCGAACGATGGAGTCAACGCTGGTCCGCGGGCTGTACTTTTGTGGCGAAGTGTTGGATATTGACGCTGACACCGGTGGCTACAACCTCCAGGCCGCCTTCTCTACCGGCTACCTGGCCGGTGAGTCAGCGGCGCTCGCCTGTCGAGAGCGGTAGCAGAGATAGCCTATGCAATGGTCTGCAGCAGATCAATCTCGGAACGTGGCCGGCAAGAGAGATTGGTGTCTTTTCGACTCTCGGCCCACTCTGCTCGTAACCCTTGTCGTTGTCGTGGCACTGGGGTGGTTCTACGCACGAACTGGCACAGCCGTCAATCTGGAAATCGATGGCAGACTGTGGCGGGTGCGGACGCATCAGGGCGCTGTGTCGGCACTGCTGAGGGAAATCGGGCTGCCTCTGCGCGACGAGGATGTGGTCGTTCCCGCTCTGGCCAGTGCCCTCTACGATGGCCAAACGGTGACCGTGCGGAGGGCAAGACAGGTCCTGATTGATGCTGACGGAGGACTGCTTACTCGACTCACGCACAGCCGCACCATAGGCCAGGTCCTGATGGAAGCGGGGCTCACAGTGGGTGCGTACGATGTGATTACTATGGATGGCTCAGCTACCGCCATGGACGGACAGCTTCCTGAGCGGAGGTGGGAGCCACAGCGATGGCCATCGGTCACGAATGCTGCGCACAGTCAGAGGGCAGCTTCTTTGCCGGTTCGTGTCAAGGTGCAGCGGGCCGTTCCTCTCTCCATACGCGACGAGTCAGTCGAGACCACGGTCTACTCAGTCTCGAGAACGGTTGGCGAGGAGCTGTTGAAGCAGGGTATTGTACTCTACCTTGGTGATCGTGTTCAACCTATGCTGGGAAGCCTGCTCACCGCCGGGATGAATGTCGAGGTCGAGCGGGCCAAAGTAGTTGACCTGCGAGTTGATGGCGAGCAAATGCGGCTGCGTACGCAAGCTCGTGACGTGGCCTGGCTGCTCACTGAAGCCAATGTGCACTTGCATGGCCAGGACTATGTAGTGCCAGGCCCGGACACGGAGGTAACACCGGGAATGTTGGTGAGGGTCGTACGCGTACTGGAGGACTGGGTTCAAGAGGCGGAGACCATCCCCTATGAGACGGTGTGGCGCTCTGATTCCGGGTTGGAACTGGACCAACTCCGCACGGATCAGACCGGCACGAACGGAGTGCGTAAGAGGCAGGTGCATTTTATCTACGAGGACGGGGTGCAGAAGAGCCGTGAGGTGGTCGAGGAGTGGGTGGAGAGGCAGCCAACAACCAAGATCATCTCCTATGGCACCAAGGTCGTGATCCGGGAGCTTGAGACTCCCGATGGCGTGGTTCGTTACTGGCGCAAGATTCGGGTTCTGGCTACCTCCTACAGTGCGGCGACCTCGGGTAAGACCAGAGACCATCCTGAGTATGGGATTACGCGACTCGGCTGGCGTGCGCGGAAGGGCATCATCGCCGTTGACCCGAAGGTGATCAAGCTGCGGACGAATATGTATGTGCCAGGCTACGGCGCAGGTATCGCTGGTGATACCGGAGGGATGATCAAGGGACGTTGGATCGACCTGTGCTACGAGGAAGATGATCTAATACTGTGGAAGAAGTGGCTTGATGTCTACCTGCTCGAACCGGTGACGCCGGCAGCAGAGATCAACTACCTTCTGCCTGATACCCCGAGAGAGCGCCGCTAGGTCGGGGACGGACTATGAACGTCAAGTCGCAGCTCCGCGACCTTAACGTGCGGCCACGGAAAGGCCTTGGTCAGAACTTTCTGGTCTCGCGGGGAGTTCTGGACCACATCGTCGACGCGGCTCAAGTCGCGGCGGAGGATGTGGTACTGGAGATCGGTCCGGGCCTGGGCGTGCTCACGCGTGCTCTCGCGGGTCGGGCAAAGCGCGTGGTGGCTGTTGAGATCGACCCGGTGCTCGTGGTCAACCTGCGTGAGCAACTGCAAGATTGTGGCAATGTCGAGATTGTCGGCGGGGATGTCCTGGCACTGGATGTGCCCAGGCTGATCATGGGGGACGTGCTGGCTATGCCTTCGGGCGGCACCTACAAAGTGGTTGCTAACATTCCCTACTACATCACCTCGGCCGTGATACGCCGTCTGCTTGAGGCCAAACTCAAACCGTCCCTGATCGTGCTGATGGTACAGAAGGAGGTGGCCCAGCGAATCACGGCCGCGCCCGGTGAGATGAGCCTGCTGTCAGTGAGCGTTCAGTTCTATGGCACGCCTCGTCTAGTGCATCATGTTCCAGCAGGGGCGTTTTACCCTGTACCCAGGGTGGACTCGGCAATCCTGCGTATTGAACCGCGGGCTGACCCAAGGCTGGACGACAGCAAAGTCGACGGCTTTTTCCAGGTGGTTCGGGCAGGGTTTGGCCAGAAGCGAAAGCAGTTGCGCAACTCGCTGGCGCAGGGCCTGCGCCTGCCAGCGTCGGCAATTGACCAGGGGATGAGCAATGCGGCACTCGACCCGGAGCGACGCGCTCAGACCCTGAGCGTGGAGGAGTGGATTGCCCTCTATCGCGCGCTCGAAGTAGCGAAACAGGGCCGTTAGCTGCCAAGCGGGTCGACGAATACTGCCATTCGGTCGAAGAGATCCCAGTTGGGGAAACTGCGAACGTTGAAAGTCTGAATGCCCGTCTTTTGCGGGTAGGGGTCGTGCACGTCAAAAGTCCCGTCTTCGCGCACTCCGAAAACCACCCAGACATGCTCCCCGTACACCAGTAGCACATCTCCACTTGGCGTGCTGACAGTAGTCCTGGCCGCTTCACCCTGCTTGGTGACCCACACCATCACCGGATATCCAGCCAGTACAGCGGCAGCTACATCCTCGTAGCTTGCTTCGAGAGCTGCACGCGCCCGGAACCGCCGAATCGGCTGGTCCAAACCGCAGTGGTTGATGGTGTCGGCGACAGCAGGAGCGTACATGCCATAGTTATCCCAATTGATGGTTCCATCGGCGTGTTTGCTGTAGCCGGCGGGGTTGCCACGAAATCCGTGGAAAGGATTCTCGTCTCTGGGCGTGCATTCGAGCAACTCGGATTCAGATGGGGCCAGGCCCAGAATGCCAGCGAGCATCATGCGCATTCCGGCTATTTCACAGGATAGAGGAAGCTCCTGCAAGAACAGCGGTACATCGAGTTGACGCAAAGCCGCCGAAGTGGCTGTTGGAACTGGAGTGACCGTTGGCAGTGGAATTGGGGTCAAGGTAGCTGTGGCTGTTGGAGTAGCCGTGCCCGTCGACGTTGGGGTTGGACTGGACGTGACGGTTGGCGTGCAGGTCGCAGTGGCGGTTGCTGTAGACGTCGCGGTAGGTCCGACAATAGGCGGCCACTGGATACCATTGTGGCGCAGACCGCGATAAGCCCAACCGAGCATGACAAGGACGGCTAATGCAGCAAGCGAGAGCCAGATTACCAGGTGTGAGGGGCGACGGTTCATCTAGACCAACTCGATACGATAGTCATATACTTCCGAGTCCAATCTGTAGGATGAGATAGCTTCAACCACCTTGTTCAGCAGGCCGTGGGCATAGTCCCTATCGGAAGAAACGCAGGCGAGGCCCAGCGTTGCCGACTGCCAGGCGGACAGTTCATCCACTTCGGCAATGGAGACGTTAAAGTCGTGCCTAACATGAGCAATGAGGCTTCTGAGCACCTGCCGTTTGTCCTTGAGGGAGTGGCTGGCAGGCAAGCGAAGTTGCAGGGTGCAGATGCCAATGATCATCAGGTGTGCCTAACGGCGAAGGGTTTCGAGGACACGCTGCGGCGTGGCGGGCAGCGAATAGATGCGCCCGCCAGTGGCATTGAAAATGGCATTGGTGATTGCTGCAGCGGTGGGAATGAGCGTGATCTCGCCAACGCCCTTGGCCCCGTAGGGTCCGGTGCTCACTGGTTCCTCGACGAACAGCACAGTGATCTCCGGCTTGTCCGCTGCTTTGGCCAGGTGGTACTTGGCCAGAGTAGTGGCCTGCGGAATACCCCCGACCTGTTTGAACTCTTCGAACAGAGCCAGACTCAGACTCATCATCACTCCGCCTTCGATCTGACCACTGAGCGCTAGTGGGTTGATGACCCGGCCAATGTCGTGGGCAGCCACGATGCGCAGTACTTTGACCTCGCCGGTCTCGGTATTGACCTCGACCTGGGCGGCCTGCGTGGCAAAACTGAAGGCGATGTGGGCATCTCCAGGCTCTCCCAAGCGTACCGTCGGAGGAGCCGTGTAGATAGCTTGAGCTGTTAGAGTCCGGCCCTCGTTGATCGCCAGGTTGATAGCGCTGGCGAGCGAGATTGATCTGTCACCTGCTGTCACTCGTCCATTTCTGAGGATGATCGAGTCGGGAGGTACCTGCAGCTCCTCGGACGCCGCGCTGAGCAAAGAGTGGCGCACCTGTCCTGCGGCCAGCCGGACGGCATTACCGGTGATAAAGGTCTGTCTGGATGCGGTGGTGGCCCCTCCATCGGGGGTCAAAGCAGTGTCTGCCAGCAGCACATCGACTTGTTCGTATTCGACCCCAAGTTCTTCTGCTGCGATCTGTGCGACGACGCCGACGACCCCCTGCCCGATCTCCGCTGCTCCGGCCCGCACGCGCACGCGGCAGTCAGGGCACAATTCAACTACCGCACCCGCCGAGTCAGGAATGCCACCACCGAGACCGGTGTTCTTATACGCCGACGCGACGCCCCAGGCGCGCACCCACGGACCAACGGCAGGGCTGGCAGGTGCGCCACAGGGCCGCAGGATGTCCGCCTGGCCATCGACCTGGCGCACAAAAGTTTCGACCTGATCCAGGGTTTGCAGCAAGCCTACGCTTTCTCGCAGCACCTGCCCGGTGGCAGTCGCGGAGCCGACTCGTAGTGCGTTGCGCCGTCGAATCTCCAGAGGCGAAATGCCAAGTTCCCTGGCCATGATGTCCATCTGGCTTTCGATGGCAAAGTTGGACTGTGGCACGCCAAACCCGCGGAAGGCGCCAGTAGGGACGTTGTTGGTGTAGGCAACCTTGCAGTCGATAGCCACGTTCGGAATCTCGTACGGCCCCGCGGCATGGGTGGCTGTGCGGGTCATCACTGGCTCGCTGAGAGAGGCATAGGCCCCGGCATCGCCCAGGATCTCGGCCTGCACCGCAACAACTCGGCCGTCAGGGCGTGCAGCCGTCTTCAGATGCACTCTGGCCGAATGGCGCTTGGGATGAGCGATCATGGATTCCTGGCGCGTGTAGACGAGTTTCACTGGCCGCTTGAGCAGCCACGCTGCCAGAGCGACGTGAATTTGTCCGGCGATATCCTCCTTGCCGCCAAACGCCCCACCGACGCTGGTCTGGATCACTCGCACCTGGTCAGCAGGCAAATCCAGCGAAGCAGCGATCTGCTGCTGATCGCCAAATGGAATCTGCGAACCCACGTAGACCAGTACATTGCCGCCTTCGTCTACGGTAGCAAGGGCGGCTTCTGGCTCCAGAAAGGCGTGATCCGCGCTGGGAACATAGTATTCTCGTTCCACAACAAGGAGGTCAGGTCCAAACGCCTCATCGACCTGCCCCTTGGTCACCACGATGTGCTTGAGAAGGTTCCCATCCTCGTGTATCGCCACAGCGCCGGCTGCCAGTGCTTCCTCAGGGCGGCCAATGACAGGGAGCGGCTCATAGTCGACGCGGATTTGCTGAAGAGCTTCTTCTGCCTGGCGTTCTGATTCGGCAACAACCAGAGCTATGGCATCGCCAAGATACCTCACCTTGTTGGAGGCGAACACCGGCCAGTCGGGACGAACTACGCCGTGATTCTGGCGACCAGGGACATCAGGGTGCGTGAGGATGCGCACCACACCGGGACAAGCCTGTGCTCGTGTGGTATCGATGCCCAGTAGGCGAGCATGGGGGTACTGGCTGCGCAGCACCTTCGCGAAAAGCATGCCTGGCAAGCTTAGGTCAGCGGCAAAGGTAGCTGCGCCAGTGGCCTTGGCTATGGCGTCAGGCCTTGGGAGAGGTCTTCCTACAACAGCCAGAGGTGCGGCCACGGCAGGCACGGCAACCGGAGCAGGCTGCATCAAGCTCTTGATGGCGGCGATGATACGTTCGTAGCCAGTGCAGCGACAGAGGTTGTGCGAAAGAGCCTGAAGGATCTCCTGGCGTGATGGAGAAGGATTGCTCTCAAGCAGAGCCACGGCGGACATGATCATGCCGGGCGTGCAAAAGCCGCACTGAATTGCCCCGTGCTCAACAAACGCCCGCTGCAGTGGGTGCAGCTTGCCCTCTTTGGCCAGGCCCTCGATGGTGCGCACCCGGGCGCCTTCGGCCCGCCTGGCTAGAAAGGTGCACGACCGGACGGCCTTGCCATTGATGATGACCGTGCAGGCACCGCAGTGCCCCTGATTGCAGCCGTTCTTTGTCCCTGTCAGGTGTAACTGGTCGCGCAACACCTCAAGCAGAGTCGTCTTTGGTTCAACCTCGACTTCGCAGGCACGACCGTTGACGTACAGGGCTATCTTCGACATGGAGCTAGACCCTGGCACCTGAACGGGCCTTGAGAGCCAGAAGAACATCTTCGGCCTTGACAGGAATCTTGTTGAACCACAGCCCGGTGGCATCGTGAATGGCGTCGAGGATGGCCGGAGCGAGTAGCATCATGGTCATTTCACCTACGCCGCGGGCACCATATGGTCCCAGAGGATCGGTGATCTCAAGCAACTGCGAGGTGATGTGCTGCGGAACGTCCATCGACGTCGGAATCAAGTACTCCGAGAGGCGGCGTGTCTTGATCAAGCCCTCTAGCTGAACAAAGTCCTCGATCAAGGCCCAGCCCTGGGCCATGACCACACCGCCATCGACCTGGCCTTCCGTTGTCTGAGGGTTCAGGGTCTTGCCTGTGTCGTGGGCAGCGACCACACTCGTGAGCGCCACCTCACCAGTCTCCATATCGACCTCGACGTTCGCCACCTGGCTGGCATAGCCATAGCTAAAGTTGGGCTCGCAGGCGCCTGTGACCGGGTCAAAAGGTGTTGTCTTGGGACCGTGGTAGGTGTAGTTGATGGTGCAGGGCCGTTGGCCCGCTTTCCAGGCCTGGAGAGCACGTTCGCAGGCTCCCTTGACTGCGTTGCCGGACATGAAAGAGTGCCGCGAGGCAGACGCACTACCGGCATTGGGCACGACCGCCGTGTCCAGCTCATGCATTACGACTGCATCATAGGGTATGCCCAGGGCCTCGGCTGCAACCTGAGCCAGGATGGTATTGACCCCCTGGCCCACCTCAGAGGCCCCGATCTTGATGGTGGCTTGTTCGATGTGGTCTGTACCTGTCAGCTCGACAATACAAGTGGCATGTTCGGCAAAACCAAAACTGTAGCCGACGTTCTTCCATCCACAGGCTAACCCAACGCCGAGGGACTTGCTCGGGGATGATGGTCGCGGCCTCTGAGGTCCGTGGTCTGACCAGCCGGCGGCTTCTGTGACCTCTGCCAGGGTCTCGCGGATGCCAACGCCGGCAGGCACGACAGATCCTGTCGGTAGCAGCGAGCCTTCGGTGAGCACATTCTTCATCCGCAGCACAGACGGGTCCATATCCAGCGCGGCAGCGAGCTTGGACATCTGCAGCTCTGCGGCAAAGATGGCCTGCGGTGCTCCAAAACCGCGCATGGCCCCGGTGCGGAGGTTGTTGGTGTAGACCACGTGGCCATCCACATGGACGTTGGGAACCTGGTAAGGTCCTGTAGCCAGGAGCACCGCGTTAGCCAGGACGGCCGTCGATGAGGAGGCGTATGCGCCACAGTCGGCGATGAGCTCTACTTCCATAGCGGTGAGCTTGCCATCCCTGGTAGCCCCGACTTTGTGGTGTATGTAGAAGGAATGTCTCTTGTGATGACCGCGGATAGACTCTTCACGGTTCCAGACGAGCTTGACCGGACGATTGAGCTTCCAGGCAGCCAGGCAGAGGACGAGCTGCACTGACAGGTCTTCGCGGCCGCCAAAGGCTCCACCAACGGGGGTGTAGATGACACGGATCTTGTCTTGCGGCAAATCGAGGGCATGCGCAATCTGATGTACGTCATCGTGCGCCCATTGCCCCGCAGAACGCACAGTTACGTTGCCCTCTTCATCAATATAGCCAACACCTGCTTCGGGCTGAAGAAACGCGTGCTCAGTAAGGGGGGTGAAGTAGTCGTCCTCGATGATCACGTCAGCATGGGCAAATCCCGCCTTGATATCACCATGGCGGATATGGTAAGATTGGAGGATATTGCTCTCGCGGTCGTGGATCAGCGGTGCTCCTGGTTTCATTGCCTCGCGAGGGTCAGTGACGAGGGGGAGGTCCTCATAGTTGACCTTGATCAGCTCTCTGGCCTGGCCGGCCAGCTCTTCGGTTTCGGCGACAACCATGGCGATGGGGTCGCCAACAGAGCGCACGAGGTCATAGCTGAACACCGGTTGATCGGCAAAGACCAACCCAAACTCGTTATGTGGGACATCCTTGCCGGTGAAAACGGCAAGAACGCCCGGATACGCTTCAGCAGCGCTGGTGTCAATGCGAATGCGCGCGTGTGGGTGCTCGCTCCACAGCATCTTGGCGTAGGCCTGTCCGGGCATGTTGAGATCGCCAGGATACTTCAGGTGGCCGGTGACCTTGTCGAGAACGTCATTGCGCGGTAGCGGCTTGCCAATACTCTCAGCCATGGGGACCTCCGATGTCTGCTGTCAGAGGACTGACTGCTGTTCTGGTGTAATTCTACAGATATCGGCTCGAATTACCAAGACAGGTGCGAGGGGGCATTTTGACATTTGGCTTCCCGCCGCTATAATCGTGCGTCCGAGTGAACGGCCCGTGGTAATCGCGCTGCCACTGGCTGGCAAGAGGGGAGGGGAGCATTTGACGCAGGTCATCATCGACAAGGAAGAAGCCTTTGAGAGCGCGCTGCGGCGATTCAACAAGAAGGTGCAGCAAGACCGCGTGCTGTCAGAGGTCCGTCGTCGGCGCTTTTACGAGAAGCCGAGCGTTCTACGCAAGAAGAAGGAAGCTGCAAAGCGGCGCAAGAGCCGCAAGCAGACGATGAAGCATCAGTACGACTAGGGTCTCTGGATCAGTTTGGTGCTGCGGTTGGCCGGGTTGTAGAGGAACGTGACCATGTGGGAAACCATAGAACGCTCAGTTCCGAAGGCCCTTCCTGAATGAAACAGTCTTCACCATCGAGCGGGGCCACACCGAAAGCCCCGCTCGATTTATTGGCAAATGCCCCCTCGTTGCTGCTCCACTTGCTCCTCCTGGTTGTGATCATCACCGGCGGCCTGTGTCTGGACAGCCTGTTCCGGGTTTTGTCTTCCTCGGTGCGAGACTGGCGTGCATTGTGGAGCGAACTGCTGGTTGCATCAGCTTTGACTGGAGTGCTTGGCTCTTACCTGTGGCGCATGCAGCGGACAATACTGGCTGATCGGAGACGCGTTGTACTGCTGGCGGCGATTGTCATCGCAGCAGGACTGGCAACCAAGCTCATTGTGCCAGGGCACGTACTCACCCCGTACCTCTTTCCCATGGCGGCGGCAACCATGCTGGTTGCTGTTCTCTTGGATGTCCAGCTGGCGGTGGTCGTCGGAATCATACTGAGCCTGTTGGTGGGCTTTGTCGGTGGCAAGTCTCTGGACCTGACGGTCTACACACTGGTGGGCAGTGTCGTCGGGGCGCTTGCTGTATCGCCAACAGGAGGATTGAGCGCCTTTGGCTGGGCAGCTCTGGCGGTGGGCGTGGTGAATTCGGTCGTGGCCGTCAGCTTCCGCCTCCTGGGGGTTGGTTCTGACGTCGTGGGGTTGCTAGAGCTGGTTGGCGCAAGTCTGGCGAACGGGGTGCTATCCGTGAGTCTGGCGTTCACTACCTTCTTCTGGTTGGGAACGCTCCTGGGAATCGCCACGCCGGTACAGTTGGTCGAGTTGGCAAGGCCCACCCATCCTCTGGCCAAGCGGTTGCTGCTTGAGGCGCCGGGCACGTATCATCATAGCTTGATGGTTGGCAACCTGGGCGAGAGAGCGGCCGAGTTGATTGGCGCGGATCCGCTGGTGGTTCGGGTAGCTGCGCTGCATCATGATGTAGGCAAGTGTCTGCGCCCGTACTTTTTTGTGGAGAACCAGACAGCCGGCGAGAACTATCATGAACAGTTGGATGCCAAAACAAGCGCTCAGATTATTATCAGCCATGTGCAGGACAGCCTGGAGCTAGCACGCAAGCATCGTTTCCCGACTGCTGTGCTGGATGTGATCGCGCAACATCACGGTACTACCAGGGTTGGCTTTGGCCATTTCTACCAGCAGGCAGTGAAAGAAAGCAACGGCCAGGTGAGCGAGGTGGACTTTTGCTACCCGGGGCCACGCCCGCGCAGCAAAGAGGCCGCCGTGGTAATGCTGGCTGATGGGGTGGAGGCAGCCGTTCGGGCCAGCGGGGCGACTTCGGCGGCGGAGATAGAGCGGGTAGTGCGAAAACTTACCAACGATCGGCTGATCAGCGGTGAGTTGGATGACTGCGATTTGACATTGCGCGAGCTGGGGATTATCGGCAATGCCTTTGTTCAGGTACTACAGGGATTTGCTCACACGCGCATTCAGTACCCGGAAAAAGATAGTGTTGAGAGATCAGGTGCCTAGTTGAGGAAAGACAGAGTCCGAGTGAATCTCAGCACGCGTATTGAACGTGGATTGCCGCAGCCACCGCAGCGCCGCTGGCTGGAGAAAGCGGTGCGGGCCGCGCTAAAGAGCAGCAAGGTAGAGGGAGTGGTCGGCCTCACGGTAGTGATCACCAGTGACGCCCGAATTCGGGAACTGAATCGGTCCTATCGCGGTATCGATGCACCAACGGACGTGCTGTCGTTTGGCAGCGCGGCTGGTGAGGCGCGGCTACCGGGCGCCGATGACTCCTACCTGGGCGATGTGGTCATCTCTTACGCTCGTGCCAGTGAACAGGCTGCTGCGTTTGGACACAGCGTGGAGGAAGAGATCGCGCTGCTGGTCGTTCACGGTGTCCTGCATCTGCTGGGTCATGACCATGAGCAAGCGGACGACAGGCAGCGCATGTGGAGTGTTCAGGATCAGGCGCTGGAGATGCTTGGCATTCAGTGGCGTCCGTAGCTCGGCCATAGAAAACAAGAGCCCCCGGTTGTGTGCCGGGGGCTCTTTCTATGGAGCAGGGTTAGAACTTTTGCCAGGTGTTGTTGTCGTAGTACAACACAAAGGTGCCGCTGGTGCTGGTCCAGAACATGAGGCCTCCTGTGTAAGCCTGCCAGGACATCGAAAGGCCTCTCTCTTCATGGGTGGCCCAGCTAAGCCGGTCGCGAACGAGAATGCCGGGCTGCACGTACTGCTCACGCCAGACTTTGCCAAAGCCGCGCTTGGGCTGGAAGAAGCCAGCAGGAGGTATGATGCTGACATCCCACTCAGTCTGGCCCTCTGTCCAGCTATCCACAAAGCTCTGCCACTTGCCGTCATTGTAGAGGGTGTAAATCAGGCCCAGATCCTGGCGCCAGAACATATAGCCGTTGAGGCAGGCCTGCTCGGCACTCCAGGCGCTCTTCTCAACCTCCACCGGACAGCCGAGCCTGGTGCGGAGACTGGCGTTGCTTGACCAGAGATTGCCAAAGCCAAGCACCGGAGTGATTGCGCAGGTGGGCAGCGTCGGTGTGGGGACAGGAGTTGGCGGTACTGCTGTGGGCGGCGGAGTCGTAGGTGTGGGCGGGACAGTGGTCGACGTTGGTTTGGCCGTCGGAACCGCCGTCGGCGCTGCGGTTGGCACCATAGTCGGTGCAGGGGTTGCGCCGCCCTTGAGGACCCACTTGACGGCATCGAACCCGAGTTTGCGCGATGCGTATGCCTCGCCGGTGACATCGCTCAAATAGACATATCCACCAGAGCCGGCAGGGAAGAAATAGGTACCCAGAGAGACCCACTTGTCAAAGTACAGAGACTGGTCGATGGTCTTGAAACTGTCCACGCCGTTGTGACGGATCTGGTACCTGGCACTTTTGGTGTCAGCATGGCTCTTGGGTACAAAGACCAGCACCTCATAGTTGCCACTCTGAGGCAGGTTCGGTACCCACTTGGCATAGTTGTACACCATGCTGTCGCTGCTATAAGTCCAGAAGGTGTGTGACAGGTAACCCACTGCTTGCTCGTACCAACTACTGACAGGGCCACCCTTCTGGAAGCCGCTACTCTTGTCATCGACGATGACCTCAGAGGATGCTGCCGCAGTGGGTGCGGGAGAAGGCGTCACGGAGCCCCCGGGGCTGGTCTGGCCGGCGCCGGCCCACGAGAAGGACACAGAAGCAGTGCCCGTTCCTTCATAGTACTCGACGATGATGGCGTGCGCACCCTGCGTGACCTGCTTGGCTACCGAATAAGTCGTGACCGACTGATCGTGCCACTGGTCAATGAGTGTCGCCCCATCGAAGAATACCCTGATGCCATCATCGACGGTTGCCGTGAAGGTGTATGTACCAGCGGTGTTGAAACCAAATGTGCCCGACCAGCGGACGGAGAAATTGTCCGCACCGACACCTGGAGCAGGAGCTGAGGTACCCCAGTTGTTGTTGATGGTGCTCTCGTCGCGAATAAGCACCGGGGGAGCTACGAGCCAGGGGTTGTTGTAGTACTCAGCCCGCCAGGCAGTGGTAGTCGTTGCCTCGGACAGGCGATCCCACCATACCATGGCCACGGCGTTGCCGATGTGGTCATAGTACTCGACACGGACGCTGCGCACGCCGGTGGCGACGTTGGCGATCTTCTCAGTGAGTGTGGCGGGCTGGTTGACCCAATGGTCAATGATCAGATTGCCATCGACCCAGACGCGCACGCCGTCGTCCGTATAGGCCTTGAAGGAGTAGGAGCCGCCTTCAAAGAACATATTGGCCGTCCAGCGGACTGAGAAGTAGTCGTTCTGAACACCATCGTCTGGCTTGTCATTCTTCCAGTCGAAATTGATGGCGGCATCGTCGCGAACGCGAGCGGGGGTGCCGGCGAGATTGATGTTGTTGAAGAATTCGGCATGCCAGGGGCGGGCATCGTCGGCCTTGGGATGAACGGGTGGAACGATGGCCAGCAGGGCCAGAACGAGCAGAACGGTTGCACCAAGACGGCAAAAGGTCCAGTTTCTTCTCGCAGACATCTTGCCTCCTCCCTTCAAATCGTGGGCTGATTAGCTTTCATTATAGCATATTTATGTCCATTTTGCAATTGCTACTGTATGACGTTTCGGATGCCTCCCACTTGACACAGAACAAATGTTCGTGTATAGTAGAGGCATCAGAGTGCCCGAGGAGGATGATCATGGACCTCTCGCCCAAACAGCAGAAGATACTGGATTGCATCCGCGAGTCGATTCAGGAGAAGGGACGTCCGCCGACCATCCGCGAAATCGGCGATGTCGTCAAGATCTCTTCTACCTCCGTGGTGAACTATAACCTCAACATCCTCCAGGAGAAGGGATTCATCCAACGAGACCGGGATGTATCTCGGGGCGTCAAGCTGGTCGAGCCGGTCTCCCTTGCCCCGACAGAGTCTGCGGCGTCGGAGATTATTCGTGTGCCCCTGATCGGAAGAATCGTGGCGGGCGAACCAGTACCGATTCCGGAGACTCTGGCAGCGCTCAGCGTGGAAGATACGATCGCGCTCACGCGAGACATCGTGGAGGAGAACGGACCGATGTATGCCCTTGAGGTAAAGGGCGATTCGATGATTGATGCCCTGATCCACGACGGTGACATCGTGATCATGAAACGGCAATCGGATGTGAACAATGGCGACCTGGTGGCGGCCTGGTTGAAGAATGAGAAGGAGACCACCCTGAAGCGGTTCTACCGGGAGAGCAGCGACCTGGTGCGTCTGCAGCCGGCAAACCCAACCATCCAGCCGATATACGTCCACGCGTCCAACCTCGACATTCAGGGCAAGGTCATCGCAATCGTGCGTCAGCTCTAGGTCCGGAGCCTCGCTCCGCAACAGGGGTCGCAGCGAGGCTCTGCTTTTGCCTCAGAAGCAGAACATACGTGCTATTTCTGTTGCCAGACTGGCGTTACTTGGCTGGAGGCAAAATGAAGACTGGCTTGCTGTGGTACGATGGAAACCCGAAGGTGCCATTCGCAAGCAAGGTGGTGCGAGCGGCGCGGCGCTATCGAGAACGATTCGGCCGACAGCCCAGTGTGTGCTACGTGCACCCGAGCATGCTGGCTGATATTTCACCACCGATTGCTGACGTGCAGATTCTGCCCTCAAACAGGGTGCAGCGGAACTGCTTCTGGGTGGGTATCAAAGAGCTTTAGGAAGACGTGTCAAAGCGATAGCCCACGCCGCGCACCGTACGCAAGAGCTCGGGCTGGTGCGGAATGGCCTCGATCTTGCTGCGCAGCCAGCATATATGAACGTGAAGCGTGCGGATGTCTCCGTCGTACTCGGTGTTCCACACCTCGCGCAGGATGAGCTTGTGAGTCAGCACCTGACGCGGCCTGGTCATGAAGAGCCGCAACAGGAGGAACTCCTTGGGAGTGAGGCGGTAGTGCCTCTCTCCGTTGGTGAGCAGACGGGTTTTGGCGTCCAGCACCAGTTGGCCCCTGCGAAGCACGCGGAGGGCGCGCACCCGTGCGGGCCTGGCCTGCTTGAGCGATGTCTCGGCAGTGGCCAGCAGAGCGACAAAGTCCACCGGCTTGGGCAGACATTCTGTACCTTCGGTTGTTTCGAGAGAAGTTGAAGAGTCGACCAGCATGATCAGGGGGCAACTCTGCGTGCTACGCACATGCTGGCAAAGGGTACGGGCCAGGTCTGGGTCCTCAGGCGCGTCCAGCAAGACCAGGCTAGGGTGACGCCTCTGGGTGTCTAGGAGAGCTTGCTGGCAGTCCAGCACCACGACGGTGTAGCCCTTCTGGGGCAGGCTGCGTCTGAGCAGGCCTGCGATAGTATCCCCATCCTCAATGATCAGGATCTCTTTCGGCACCCGCAACTACCTCCAGTACGATGCGGTAGAGTGCCGGCCGCACGGGGAGGAAAAGGTATGTAGTCGGCCGAGCTCTTGCGGGGCGATTATACGTTGGACAGGCACAGTCCGGCAAGTCGCGTGGCAACTCGAGTTGACGCACTCGGAGATTGGGTATATGATGTTTGTACTGGCCGAGGCAGTCTGTCGCGGAAACAACGGCAGCCTGAACGAGGTTCAAGCGTGAAGAAAGAGACCCGTCTTCCCATTTCGCCAAGTGATATGATGGCGGTTGTGGCGTCGACCGCGTTGTTTATCTTTGCGCTAGCTTTCAGCGGCAAGTTGCTGGAAGGGTATCGGTTACGCCAGCACGATGCAATGCTGTCGGCTGAGATTCACGCCTTGCAAGAACAAAAGCACGCGCTCGAGGCGCGGCTTGAAGAGGTCAAGACCCCCGCTTACATAGAACGGGTGGCTCGAGAGCAATATCACTGGGTGAAGGCAGGAGAAAGCCTGGTAGTCACGGTCTTTCATGAGTTGCCTGTTGCTCCCGCTGCTGCTGGTGCTGGCTCGAGTGGCTCCACGCCTGGCACCGTGCAAAATCAGACGGGCCCGTACTGGGCAGCCTGGTGGGAGCTTCTTGTAGGCAGAGAATAGCTTCGCCAGACCGGTTGTGTTAGCCCCCTTGCGTTTGTGGTGTTCCTCTCGACAGGGCGATGGGCCAGCCGCTACCATTCCTGTGGCTTGTATCGCACCGGTCAAACACGGTCAACACTGAGGAGATCGTGAAATCGGTCTTGCATTCGCCGGTCTGCATCTGCGTTGGTCTGGTGCTGGTCTGTCTGGGTATGACGGCCTGCGCCGCGCTGCGATTCCCCGGACTGACTCCTGCACCGACTTCTCAGGCGGGCGGTGGACCACTTCTTACCCCAACAGTGGCGTCTGCACTTCTCACGCCCATACCTTCTGCAACGCCACTGCCCACGCCTGATCCAGCACTTCCTGCTCCGACACCTACCTTTGGCCTTCCGTTGCCTGAACCTACCTGCAAGTCAGCGCCCAAGTGGGGGTTGGGAGATGTCTGGCAGAATGAAGGTGTCAGGGCTCGTCTGGGCTGCCCGGTTTCAGAACAGGAGGCGGTTCGGGGCGAAGAAGTGCACTTTGAGCACGGCATGATGCTTGCACGGCCAGAGGCTGGGCTGATCTACGTGCTTCTCGAGCGGCGGGAAGCGCTGGGTTGGGGGGCGTACGTTGACACTTTTGGCCAGGCCGATGCGGACTCGATGCCAGAGCTCGTCCCTCCCGGAACGAGAGAGGGACAATTGCCCTTGCTGCAACCCACGGGCCGCTGTGGAAAACTGTGGCGGGAGAACAGTTGGCTGAGAGAACACCTGGGCTGGGCTCTGGGCCTTTATCCAGATTCGCAAACTGAAGTAGTCGTGCCCTTTGCCGGGGCGGTGCAGGATTTCGAGGGCGGGGTGTTGCTCTGGAACGGGAATGTGTGCTTTGTGCTGCGGATCGATGACATGTCGTGGGACATGTACTAGGAGATAGACCCACTGTCGGCGCGGGATGCGGTCAGGAGCTCGGTTGGCAAACCAGCGGTTTCAGAGTCCAGCAGTCGTCTGATGACACTGGGCGATGCAGCGCTGGTTGTGCTGGCATTTGCACTCTATGTGCGAACGCTCGCGCCCAGCGTGCTGCCGGCTGACAGTGGCGAGTTCCAACTCGTATCGTACGTGTTGGGGATCGCTCATCCTCCCGGTTATCCTCTCTACACCCTGCTCGGAAAAGCCTTCACGCTTCTTCCATTCGGAGATGTAGCCTTTCGGGTGAATCTGCTCTCAGCCGTGATCAGCGCGGTGACCCTGTGGTTGCTCAGCCGCTGCATCAGGCTGGTAAGCAGCTCATCGCTGGCTGGCTGGCTGGGCGCTGGTTGTCTTGGAGTCGCTTCGACGTTCTGGGCCCAGGCAACGACGGCGAACATTCGCTCGCTGATGGTCCTCCTGGTGGCGGCGCAGGTCTATGAACTGCTGGCCTATGAACGCACAGGAAAGCAAGGTCACCTGATTGCTTTTGCCTTGGCGCTGGGGCTGGGCGTCAGCCACCATAGCTCTATGTTGCCACTCATGCTGCCGTACCTGGCCTTTCTGCTGCTGAGTGCTCACAGAGAGACACGACAAGCGCGGACGTGGTTTTGGCCAGCCGGGGCATTCGTAGTGGGCCTGGTGGTGCTGCTTTACCTGCCGCTGCGCAGCAGAATGAACCCCGCCTTCGATCCGGCACCCATCCGCACCCTGGCCGATTTCGCCGGCCACGTGCTGGCGCTGGGCTTCCGTGGGGATATGTTCTACTTTGTTCGGCCAGAGGATTTGCTGGCAAGACTGCAGGTGTTCGGCAATATTCTGATCCTGCAGTTCCCGTTGCCGTGGCTTTTGTTGGGGTCCGTGGGTACGATGTGCTTACTGCTGGACCAATGGCGGGTCGGCTTGTTGGTTGGCGGAGTGTTTGGCGTCAATTCGTTCCTGGCGCTGACCTACCGTGCTCCGCAGACGGTAGAGTACCTGATGCCAGCGTATCTGGTCCTGTGCATCGTGTCGGCATTTGGATTGTGGGAGTTGGTGAGGCGGCTGGAAAAGCGGGGCGTGAGGGCAGCGTGCTGGGGAGCGATGACAATCGTGGTGTTTTGCGGGTTTGTGGCTCGTTACCCAAGCTATGTTGAGCTGAGCCGCAGCCACGCAGCGCGCAGCTATGCCGAGGGAGTGCTGAAAGCAGCACCGGCAGGGGCTGTGGTGCTGTCGAACTGGCACTATGCCACGCCCATGTGGTACCTGCAGATGGTAGAGGGGCTCAGGCCTGATGTCCAGGTCCAGTACGTGTATCCAGAGGGGGCGGAGCCAATCGCCAAGACCTGGCTGCGCAGGATGAGCCGGGCTGCGGCGAAAGGCCCCACATTGGTCACGAACCAGTATCCCGAGTTCCGTAACACCTCCTACGTCTTGACCCCGGCAGGAGGCGCGTACCTGGTGAGCCAGGGTGAGGCAACCAGGGCACCAGAGGATGCCAAAAGTCTGCAGGTCTTGCTTGGGGAGAGGATTGAACTCATTAGCTACACGGCCAGCCCCCTAGCCCTGGGCGCTGGAGAGACAGTGGCTGTGCGTGTGTACTGGGCTCCGCGGGTCAAGCTGGACCGCGACTATTCGGTCTTTGTGCACCTGATTGGTGAGGGTGGCGTACCAATTGGTCAGGGGGATACTCGCCATGCGGCTGCCCAGTATGAAGTAGGGCAGATGATTCTGGACGAGTACCATATTCCCCTCTTGCCCACAGTCCGCCCTGGGCGGTATCAACTGGTAGCCGGGGTGTACTTTTCTCCGGTCGAAGGCGGGTGGGAGCGCCTGGTTACCGCCGATGGCCGTGACACGGTACCACTGGCCATGGTGGAGATCACCCCGTCGATGGTTGCGCCAGTAACCCGGCACAACATTCAGGCACGGTCATCGCTGGGGTACACGCTGCTGGGCGTAGATTATGATCGGAGCGTGGCGGACCGGTTGCGGGTCTACTTGCACTGGCGCGCGGACCGGGACTCGAGTTTAGCGCCAGAGGTAGTTCTGCGGTCACAGGGCAACCTAGTTGCTACAGCGGCACTGCCGCTGGTTTTGCCGGGCGCATGTTTCTCCACTGTCAGTGATGTGACCGCGTCGGTCACGAACGTTGAGATCGAACTGCGGGTACCAGCGGAGAACGCAAGCGGGATGTGGTGGATGCTGGGAGGTGTGCCTGTCGGTCATCGGCTCACTTTGCCTGCAGCGGCAAGTGATAGCCGCTACGTGCCGCTGGGTGGCGAAATGGTTGTGGTAGGAGTCACCTTTCCGCGTCAGGTGGTGGCTGGGAAGGCGATGAAGGTAGAATTGCGTTTCCTGGCAGCCCGACCCATTGTGAACGACTATACCGTATCCGTCTCTCTGAGCGGGCAGGATGGGGTATTCTGGGCCCAGCATGACGGGACACCGGCGATGGGCGCCATCCCTTCTCTGAAATGGATCAGGGGAGACAGAATCAGAGACGAACACCGGGTAATCGTGCCGGCTGCGGCGACTGGCGCCGGCCAGTTATGGCTGACTGTGTATGACGCCTTCACTATACAACCGTTGGCAGTGCTGGACGAGAGACTGGCCCGGTTGGGGCAGGGAACAAGGCTCGAGCTCGGCTCAGTCGAGGTTGGCCAGAACTAGCGCTGGTCTATCTCCTGGGGCAGCAGCAAACGGTCCGCAGAGATGGTGAACGACGAAGGCGCGGTGACGGGCAGTCGCCTCTGCGGGTCATAGACGCCGAGCGCGAGTGTGTAGCGCCCGGCAGGCACATCATTCAGGGACAGGCGCACTGTCTGCGTTACGACCTCATCGGGTACCCACTGTGCTGTTGGATGATCCACTTCCCCAATCAGGGTATCCTGCTGCGTGGCGATCCTCTCTGTGGCCAGATCAAACAGATGTACAAAGACCTTGTAATCGGTGTTCATCAGGCTGAGGGACTGCCAGTACAGCGTCAGGGTGATCTCGGCTCGATTGTGTTGCAGGTCGTATCCGGCGAGGCGAAGCTGGCCTCCATAGTCAGCACTTGCGGGGTGCTGTAGAGGCGGAAGCTCAAAGTTGCGCTCGGGTGTTGATACCTGCACTGTCTCGGACAGCGCAGAGCTGCCCAACACGGTATCGGACTCGTCCAGGACCTCGACGATGAGCGAGTAGGTACCGCTGGGGAGATTCCGGTCAAGAAGCAATGCACAGTGCTGCTGAATGACGCACCCTCGAGGCCACTGAGAAGTAGGGAACTGTTCTGCGAGTGGAGCCAGGCGGCTGGCCACGACCGCACCTCCCTGATCTCGCAGAGAGAGGCGGGCGTGGACATCAGCGGGGAGCAAGGCCAGAGTCCCCCATTTTAGCCAGGTGCTGAGCTTTTCGCCGCTGCGCAGAGCGCTTGCCTCAAGGTGACTTTCCAGCAGGACCAGTCCAGGAGCAAGAAGCGGAGCTGCCGGTAGACTATCCCTCACCGTTGGCATGGTCAGAGCGACGTTGGGAAAACTGGCCGCGCCCACCGGTGTCAGGGACGCAGACTCGTAGAGGGTTACGTCGAGAGTATAGTTGCCAGCCGGTGGAGTGCCGTCGTCCACAGGAAGCAGATAATGGTCCCAGACTAGCTCGCCGGGACGCCACATGCTCGTGGGATAGAAACCGTACCCCGGCTGTACATCCAGGCGGGCTACTTCGTGTGCTGTCGAATCCCTCAGCCGCAGTGCTACTTTGTAGTTGTGAGGGATGCTGGACCGTGTGCTCCAGGTCAGCCTCACGTCTAGCTGCCCGGCGACACGCTGGATAGCCTCTACATCGACCAGATGAATGTTGTCTCCGAACCCTGCCGCGAAATGGCCCTTATCTGGATCGAGATGCAACGCGTCGATGTACACTGGGATAAGATACGTCGTTCCCAGCGTCTCGCCTCGTGAATCGACCGGGCGGATCGCGGTGCCGTTCAGGCGCAACTCTAGTCGCAACAGGTAGAGACCACGATTGATATTGGTGGGAACCACGAGAACGTGCTCCATCGTTCCGGCCAAGAGAGGCGACGAGCTCTCTGCTATCTTGACCGGAACGTCGAACAGGTGCCAGGCAGGCGTGACTAGATCAAGCGCAACGATGGCCGGCTGATTGGTGACGTTGCTCCAGCGAGTGGTGACTGTCAGCAGTTCTCCGGCGCGGACACTGGTAGAAGACTCCGCGTAGCTGATGAATCTGCCGACACCGGGGAAAGCCACACCATCAGGGTTGTGGTGCAGGTAGGGCACGCGGTCGAAATCCATAGTCAGGTCTACAGGGGCCTCTGCTGAATCGGCCGGCAAGGGCCGTGTTGAAGGCTTCGCCGAATTGGAGAGGAGAGCCAGGCCGAGCCAAGACACACAGACCAGGCTGCCAGCGAGCAGCTTGCGGAGGGTAGAAGGATCGTGCCGGGCAATCCATATCCAGAGAGCCAGGAGTGCCACAACGGCTGCCGCAGAGGCCAGCTCCGCGACGAGGCGATTCCTAGTTCTGCCCAGCCAGAGGTGGATCTGATGGGTGCCCTCGGGCAGCGACAGGCCAATGTAGCCCAGCCCGGGCAGTTGCTGAATGGGTGCTTCGCGACCGTCGACGCTGGCCCGCCAGCCCGGGAAGTAGTAGATCTGAAAGGCCAACAGGGCATCGGTCGTTGCGACAGAGGTCCGCCAGGTTTCGGACGTAGCAGAGCTGTTGAGCAGTGCAATCGCGTCTGCCTGACCGTGCAGCACCAGCGGGGCTGGTCTGATGCCCGGTGAGAGAGTTGCCTCCGAGATGAATGGCCGTGGATCGACGGAACTCGGCAGCCAGTCGGCCCGTATCGTTGTTCCTATGTTGGCGGTAAAGTACTCGTACTGGGTGAGCCTCTTCGGCGTCACCTCTTCTTCGCGAATCAACAGCGGTTCCGGGCGCAGATTGCCCATTGCGCTGGCCAGCGTGGCTGCGCCAAGAATCAGAGCAAGCGTCCACCGTATGGGCTGCCGCCTGGGAACCAGACCCGATGCCAGTATCCCCGCAGCGACTGCCTGTACGGAGAGGAAGCGCCACGGGAACTGAACCATTGGCAGGAGAGGTAGCTTTTCCCACACGCGGCTGGACCAGGGTGTGATCATCCAGGTGGAAAGCGCCAGAAGCAGCACGGCGTAGGCATCACCGAAATCAACGCGCCGTGTGCGCAGCCACCGGACCGCGATGCACACCACGCCAGCAACAACGAGCAGTGCCTGCACCAGCCCCATCCGGAATGGGTTGGCCTCGGCAGTGATGCCATAGTCAAAGAGCCAGCGGAGCTGTACCAGGTTGGTGCTCCGAAAATGCTGTGCATAGTTAAAGTAACCGGTAGTCATGTCCTCAAGGGACACACTGTATCTCTCGAGAAGCGCCGGAACCCAGAACCAGGCGCTCAACAACAGTCCACCTGCCATTGCTGCTGCCGCGAGGAAGAGGGCTCTGAGACGAGTGCCTGGTTCTCCTTTGTGAAGGAGCAGCAGAATGTAAAGCAGTAGAAACGGCGTAAAGATGAATGCAGAGAGGTTGTGGGTCAGCATCAGGCCAGCATAGGACAGCGCAGCGACGGCCAGCGTCGGGAACGTGCTCCTCAGCGGACGAAGAGAACGCAATCTGCTCAGCGACAAGAAGGAGCAAAGGATGAACGGGTAGAAGACAAAGGCATAGAACTCGGACAGAGAGTCGCCGCGCACATAGACATTGACCAGGTGGAAAGGGGCACAGCCATAGGTCAGGGAGCCGATGAGACTCGCCAGCTTGGACCGGCCCAGTTGCTTGAGCAGCGAGTACATCGCCAGCCCAGCCAGCACAAAGCCCAGAGCCTGTGTGAACTTGATAGAGAGCAAGTAGCCGAGCCCGGCGAGCTTGAGCAGTGCAGCAATGTAGTAAGGCAGTGAGGCGTAAAAGTTAAAGAAAGGATACCCCAGCCCGTAGGCAGCCTGGGGCATCCATCGCACCGGGAAAATGCCGTTGCGGAGATTGACCGCCAGTTGTTGCAGGCGAATGAGCAGGAATGGGCTGTCGCCGCCAGCGCGAGTATTAACAATGCCGCTCCCAAGGAGGAGCGGCATTGCGGGGAGCAGAGACAGAAACAGCACCGGTCCCCATTCGCGAGCCAGGGGAGACAGGCGCGCCCCTACCTTGCGGACCGGGGCAGTCATGCTCATAGGCGCTTACGCAGGTAACGAACTCCGAATGGCAGCGACACAGCTATCGCCGCGAGCAGAATGCCACTGATCTGATACAGGGAGCGACCTGCACCTTGCAGCAGCGGTGGAGGGGTTGGCGTGGCGGTAGGTGTGAGGGTAGGTCGCGCGGTAGATGTGGCTGTTGGCGTGGGGATAAAACGCGCGCCAAGCTCAACCATGGTGCGGCCGCCAGGAACAACTGCCGCAGCCCAATCATCTGGCACAGTTGACAGGTAGCCCGGGGGATTGTGGCGCTTGAGATAGTACGTTCCTTCGGTCAGGTTGCCGAGACAGTAGGGCTCACTGAGGCCGTCAGTGGTGTATCGTTCCAGCTCCAGCAGAGCGCTGTCAGAGAACGAGATGGTCGTGCCGGCGACCAGAGGCTCACCTTCGTCTCTGCGGCCATTGCCGTTCGTGTCCTCAAAGCTGGTCACGCAGAGGCTGCCTGGCAGAGGCGTCGGCGTTGCCGTGGGGGTTGGCGACTCGACAGGCGTTGGTGTCACGGTGGCCGTTGGGCTGAGGGTTGGAGTGGGGCTGTCCTTGGGCGTGTTGGTGGCCTTGGGTGTGGCGGTTGCCGGCCGCACCGCGGTCAGGCAAATGTCGTCCCAGTACGAGTCATTGAACTGGTCGCGAAACTCCGGCTGACCCCTCAGGAAGACAGTGATAGTGCCGGCTTGGGCCGTTGCCTTCACTTCGAGGTGCAGCCAGGTATTGTACTCCAAAGATGCCGGTGACCAGACGACGTTGGGTGAGCTCCAGTCCGTGCCACCGTATGGATCGATGCCGATGTACACGCGGTAGTTGCCCGGCTCGACAACCGTGTCTGGGTTGGGATCCTGGCTGCTCCAGGCCTGGACCCACGCGGACAGGGTGAGCTTGCTGCCGGCAGGCAGCTTGACCTGCTGCAGAATACCCGCGTTGTGTGTGGCATAGGTGCTAAAGAACTTTTGTGCCCAGTTGCCGGAGTGAATGCGCCTGGTGCCATGACGCGCGGCCTCCTCTGGCTTGTACTCCGGCCGACGGTAGAAGCCTTCATTCTGGCCCGGGCCGTCCTGATACCACGGGAACCAGCCGTTAGCCACGGATACTTCGCCAGCACCGCGGTCCGAGAAGCCCTCCTCAAAGCCAGGGTTCACCAGCACGTTGCCGGAACAGCCTGCCTGAGACAACGGTTGGCTGACCGCCGACAGGGGGGACAGCAGCCAGGGAGCAAGGAGAAAGACGAGCAGGCAGACTATTTTCCAACGGTTGGACATCAAGGGATAGCTACCTCCATGGTTTGGACTGACAAAGTGCCGCGATTATACTCCCTGGCAACATCCATGACAAACGGCTTGCTCCACAGAGATCGACAAAAGTGCATTGTTCTATTCGTCGTCGTGTTGGCAGCGTTCCTTCTGCGCACCTTTCGCCTCGCACGGCAGCCGCTGAGCTGGGACGAAGGCTGGAGCATTGGCTTGAGCTCTCTGACTCTGACGCAGATCAACCGCATCACGGCCCTGGATGTCCACCCGCCTCTCTACTACTACCTGCTCAAGGCGTGGCTGCGGATAGCCCACACGGAGTGGTTGCTGCGCTTGTCATCGGTGGTGGCGGGGCTGTTGGTTGTGCCGTTGGTGTATGTAGCCGGCAGGAGCTGGGCCAGGCTGGCCGATGAGGATGCAAGTTCGACTGCGGTTGGAATCTTCGCCGCCTTGGCTGCTGCCGTATCTCCCTTCTTGATCTACTATTCGCAGGTAGCGCGCATGTTTGCCCTCTGCGCGATGCTGGTGATGCTCAGCACCTTCTTTCTGTTGGAGGCGGCACGAACCAAGTCGGCTCGTCTCTACCTGGCCTTTGTGTTGAGCGCTGCGGCCGCGCTGCATACCTTTTATTACTCGGCGATGGCTGTGGCAGCAGTTGTCCTGTATGTCCTGCTCTTGCGCCGACGCCAGTGGAAGGCGATTCTTCTCTCCACCATGGCCGTTGTGCTGCTGTGCCTGCCGTGGCTGAGCGATGCTGTGCCGCCTATGTTGTCGAGAGTGGGTAGCCGCACCGGATTCGCCTTTGCGGCACGGGACCTGGTTCAGTTCTGGGCTGATGGCATCTACGGTCTGGTGTTCGCCTACGGTGCCGGCTGGGGTGCGGTAGTTGTGGTGGCAGGGTTGACTATCCTTGCGGTGATGCTGTGTGAAGACAAGCGCGCAGCGGGACGAATGCTTCTCTTGCCAGTAATGGCAATGGCTCTGGTGCTGGTGGCCGTGTCACTGGGGGCCAAGGCGCACATGTTCGCGGCGCGCTACCTGATCCCGGCCAGCCCCTTTTTGTGCCTGGTTCTGGGATGGTCGCTGGCGACCTGGTGGCAGCGGTCCAGAAAGCTGGGGTTTGTGGCGCTGCTGCTGATGCTTGTTGCGGTCAGTCCGACCATCTCGTCCTATGTCTATGCCAAGCCCTATGAGGTCTCCGGGTCCTTCGATCCAGCCGCGGATTACCGCTTCTTGCAGGGCAAGACAACGCCGGATGATATTGTATTCTTCAACATCCTGAGCCTGGCAGGGCAGTATGAGCGGCTGCGTACGCCAAATGATCCGCCCTGGTCCTTCGTGCAGCGGTGGGACCCGGTAGTCGAACCACTACAACCCGCCATTGCGGAACGAGTGCTGCCTGCCTCACAGCGGCACGAAAGGTTGTGGTTTGTTCTGTACAAAGGCACTGTCGCGGCGAACCTGGAGCTGAAGGAGTGGCTGGATCACCACCTGTACCCGGCGTTTGGACAGTGGGGCGCCGACACGCTCTATGTGCTCTATCTCTCACCCCGGGGCGACCTGCAGGAAGCTGCTATCAGAGCTACGTTCGCTGAGGGTATCAAGCTGGAGACAGCCCAGTATACCAAGCGCGCTGATGGCGGGGGCAGTGTGGGAGTAAGCCTAACCTGGTCAGCCACAGACAAGATTGAGCGTGAATACAAGGTGTTCGTCCATCTCTATTCTATAGATGGAAGACTGGTCGCCCAGCACGATGCAGTGCCCGTCAACGAATTGCGCCCTATGCCGTCATGGTCGCCTGGTGAGGAGATTGTCGACCACCATGGTCTGTGGGTGCCAAAGGATACACAGGGACCGCTGCGGCTGGTGGTAGGCATCTATGACCCGCAAAATGGCACGAGGCTGCGTCTCGAAAACGGCGAGGACACGCTGACGCTGGGCGTGATGGACTGACTCTGCCTCAGCAGGGCCGGAGCGAGAAAGGCCCACATGCGGCTCAGGGTAAGGCGATGCTGACGAAATTACCCTTGGCCGAGTTCTGATCGGCCGTCAGTACGTTGAGACGGGTCATCGTCTCCAGTAGATACATTCCGACCTGGAGCGTCCAGCCACCGCCGGCACCGACCTCCCCCTCGAGCAAGTGATCGTCCGCAATCACATCGCCGGGGCGCCACAGGCGGGTGGCATAGTTGCCCTCCCCGGGCCGCGAGTCACTCTGAGTGACCATCTCGCCGTTGCGCCTGACGTGCACGAACACGCTATAGTCTTGGTCTAGCACTTGCGCGGCCTGCCAGTACAACCGGACTATGGTGTGGCCAGCGTTCGGAAGTAGCTCATAGCCCAGCAGTGTGATCCCATGCTCCAGGTGCTCACCGATATTGGCCGGTATTCCAGTCGGTGGTCTTGCCTCGTAGATGCGGCACAAGAGTCTGGCTTCTTGTTCTAGGTCACCTCGCTCCAGTGGCCCGTCGCGAACCGTGATGAGGCAGCCTTGAGGCAATACGTCCAGTGCAGCGGTATAGTCGGCATAGGGCCAGACAACCAGCATTGTGTCCGAGGCAGGAGCAGGCACAGCCGGCGACTGACCCAGAATGACCAGGTCGGATGACTCGGGTACGAGGTAACGCAGGCTGACCCAATTCTGCCATAATTGTTGGACCAGATACACCCGACGCCCACGCTGTGACAAAGCGCGCGCTGGTTCCAAGAAGTGATTGACCTCTTCTGCCAGTTCGGACGCTCCGGACTCGAAGCTAAAGTAGGTGGCCTGGCTGGGGGCATGCCGTACGAAATAGTCTCGTATGGTGATGGTCAGGCTGAGGATGGCCACGGAACACAACAGCACGGCAGTGAGTCGCCGGGGTAATCGGCCGGAAAGCCAGCGCCAGACCGATCGCACGCCCAGAGCGGGAAAGAGGAAAAGCACAGGAAGAACGCCTACGCTGCGCAGGAAGTGAGGCGCCCCTTCGGCCAGAATCGTGGGGAGGAGCATCACCCCAACGAATATCAGAGGGAGCGCGTGGTTCGAGGACTTGAGTTTCAGGCTGGTCAGCACACCGACCAAGAAGAGCGCGCCCACCAGAGGATCAAAGACGGGCCTCAGTGGCAGATTGTGCCTGGGGATAAAATCGCCGCGCCAGTTGAACATAGCCAGTGTTCGAACCACCTGCCGCAGCAAAGTGGCAGCAAGGTTACCGTGATTGACTACCGGACTGAAAATCGAGACCTGCGATGATCGTCCCAGCAGCATGTCCGGGTGACCAAGGGCATAGACGAGCAGCGGCAGAGACACGATCAGAGCGGTGATGGTCAACAACGCCAACCTGCGCCAGGCGATACGCTCGCCCTTGAGCAGCAGGTAGAGCACAAGCAGCACGACGATCAGTGGCAGAAAGCGAGCGGCGAGATAGGTGTACCAGCTCGCGCCCAGGGCCAGACCGGCCAGCAGATACGGCGGCCAACTGCGGGAGCGGAGCGCGCGAGCCAGGGCCCAGAGAAAAAGGGCAACGAACAGAGGCAGACTCACTGCGCGGAAACCAATGCGGCTGAGGTTGACGTGCCAGAAGGTCGTTGCGGTGAAGAATGCAGCTACCAGAGCCACACGTCTGCCGTAGAGCTCCTTTGCCGCGGTATAGGCGGCTGGTACGGTCAGGGTGCCCAGCATGGCAGAGACTACTCGTATGGCAAAGGCCGTGCGGCCGAACAGCGAGACGGCGATTGCCACCAGGTAGATGAACAAGGGTTCACGGCCGTTGTTGGCTTCGAAAAACACCGGTCTTGGCCCGTTGAGGACAGTCAGAGCATCGAGACCGTTGTAGGCCTCGTCGTGGTACAACCCCGGAGGCAGCGCGCGAAGAGCGTAGAAGCGAAGAATGGCGGCCAGCAGAGTAATCGAGATCAGTGGCAGCGATTCAACGAACAACTGATGTCGCGTCCGTGCCAAGTATGCTCTCCTCTCAACCGAGTCCAGAGGATTATACCGCTGTCGTTATCGGGCGAGGAACACAAAGGGCCTGCTGCAAATCGGCAGGCCCTTTGATGGTCATAAAGGTAGGTGGAAGGTTACTTGCGGTGTCCCAGAGCGTAACCAATGGCGAAAGCGCCGATAATGGCCAGCAAACCCGCCAGAGACACAAGTAGACCCTGACCTGAGGTTAGCTGCGTCATCAATGACGCCGGAACCAGTGTCGGACAGGGTGTGGGAACCTGCGGCACGGGTGTCGGTGGGCAAGGCTGGCACGTGGGGGCTACCACCGGCACGCTGGTCGGAGGGCAGGTTGGAACAACCACCGTCGGCACAGCGGTTGGTGGAACAGGTGTAGCAGTCGGCAGTGGCGCCTGCGTCGGCACAGTAGTCGGGACGGGGGTGTTGGTGGGCGCCCTGGTAGGCACTGGCGGAGGAGCCACTACGACGAGACTGGCGTCATCCAGGTAGACGTTGTTGTCCTGGCTGCGATAGTCCGGGTAGGTGTAGACCATCACGGTGACAGTGCTGCGCTTGGCCACTGCCTCGACGCTGAACAGGGTCCAGACGTCGTAAGCGTTCTGCTCGGGTGACCAGACAACATTTGGGCTAAAGAAATCCGCTCCGCCCAGCGGATCGATGCCAATGCGAAAGTGCATTGGCGAAGGATCGCCAGAGGTGGCCTTGTCGCAGTTGCCCTTGGACTCGCGGTCGCAGGACCAGGTCATACCCCACAGTTCAAAACGCAGCCGAGAGCCTACCGCGACGTTGTGCACGAGTTGGTAGACGCCAGCCTGAAAGTTGCCAAAGCTGTGAAAGTACTGTTGTGACAGTTCGCCGTTGCGCACGCGGTTGTACGGAAAATCGGCACGGATCGCTGCTTTGTATTCGGGTGCTACCCGATAACCCTGCGATGTCTCTTCCGGTGTTCCCTGAATCCACCAGGCGATCCAGGGTGCTGCAATGGCGCAGTTCTCCTTGTCTGGCAGAATTGCATAGGGCTGCTCAAAGCCTGGGTTCTGAATCAGGTTTGGGCCTTGTGCCAGCGCAGTAGCCGGAGTGACGAGAAGAGATACCGAGACGAGGGCCAGGACAGACAACGTGATGAGACTTTGGTGGGATAACTTGAGCATATACCATCCTTTCCTGGAATCGTGAGCGCGGCAAATGTTATTGTGTTGGGCCTGCTTTGTCAAGTTGTCTGCGGGTGCTACAATAACGGGGACGTTCGAGACACTGCGTTCTAGACGATGGCTGTCAGAGTGAGGTTCCGTTGCGCGTCTTGATGATCTCCAAAGCCTGTGTAGTCGGCATGTACCAGCGCAAGCTGGAGGAGCTGGCCAAACTGCCCGAATTGAGGGTTCTGGTTGTGGTTCCTTCGTTCTGGCGCAATGGGCGGCAGATACTTCCATTGGAGCGAGCCCACACAGCAGGGTATGAACTGCGTGTCCTGCCGATGGTCTTTAACGGCTCCTTCCACTTGCACTTTTATCGACAGCTTGGGCAGGTGATGCAACAATTCCAGCCGGAAATCGTCCATATCGATGAGGAGCCGTACAACCTCGCCACCCTGCAGGCGATGCGGTTGGCGGAGAAGAACCGGGCGCGGGCCGTCTTCTTCACTTGGCAGAATCTGAACAAGAGATATCCTTTTCCCTTCTCGCAAATTGAAAGGTACAACCTGGCTCATGCACGCCTGGCTATTGCTGGCAACCGCGAGGCAGAACAGGTCCTGCGCGCCAAAGGTTACACCGGACCAGTGAGGGTGATCCCCCAATTCGGGGTAGACCCCGAACTGTATCAGCCCAGAACCGAACAAGACGGGCCAGGAAACGCACTCATGGTCGGTTATATGGGCCGACTGGTGGAGGAGAAGGGCTTGCAGGTACTTCTGCAGGCACTGGCCGGGCTGGAGGGCAACTGGCGACTCCAAGTGGTCGGCAGCGGGCCTTATGGTGCCGCCTTGCGAGAACTAGCAGTCGAGCTGGGCATTCAAGCCCGCGTGAACTGGCTTGGTTACGTGCCTTCCACCGAGGCTCCGGGCATTCTTCGCTCATTGGATGTGCTTGTCTTGCCATCATTGACGCGGGCTAACTGGAAAGAACAGTTTGGCCGAGTGCTGATTGAGGCTATGGCCTGTGAGGTCCCAGTCATCGGGTCGAGTTCCGGTGAGATTCCCAACCTGATCGGTGACGCCGGGATAGTGTTCCCTGAGGGAGACGCAGTCGGCCTCCGTGATTCGTTGCGGTGGCTGGTGAGTGACCCTGGTCTGCGGTCTGTGTTGGGGCAGAGAGGCCGCCAGCGAGTTCTGGAGCGTTTCACGCAGGCGCAGGTCGCGGCGGATACCTACGCTGTGTACAAAGAAATGATCAGTCCTGGCGCTCGAGAGGATTGACCATCGTGACTACCTACCTGCTCTGCCACAATACACCTTGGTGAGCGAACAGCCAGTGGATGCCGCCAAACGTACCGGCCGACGAATTGGAATCAATGCCCACCTGCTGGGCAGCGGGGAGGGGTATCGCCGGGCCGGCGTTAGCCGGTACATCGCTGAGCTGCTGGGCCACCTCGAAGAAGCCGATCCCGAGGGCGACTATGTGATCTTTCTGCCCGCGGGCAGCAGTCTCCGACTGACACACCAGACCAGGGTATTGACACGGAGAACGGAGGGTCCCGCCAGACGAGTCCTGTGGGAGCAGCTGGAACTGCCACGAGCTGCGCAGCGCGAGCATTTGGCGCTGCTTCACTCGCCGGTGAACGTACAGCCCTTGCTGCTACCCTGCCAGGGTGTGGTTACGGTGATGGACCTCAGCTTCCTGGTGTATCCCCGGAGCTTTCTGCCTCAGCAGCGGCTGTATCAAACAGTGTTTACCCGCGTGAGCGCCCAACGGGCTGCTCAGGTGATTACCATATCCTTGCAGACGGCTCAGGACCTGGTGCGCCGCTGTGGCACAAACGCCAGCAAGATCACGGTGATCTATCCGGGCGTTGACAGTAGCTTTCGGCCCATCGAGCCGGTGGCGACCCAGTTCTTTCGACAGAGGCGAGGGCTTCCTGAACGGTTCATCCTTCACGTGGGCACCCTCGAGCCGAGAAAGAACCTGCCCGTGCTGTTGCGAGCTTTTGACCGGGCCAGGTCAAGCCTGCCAGCCGGCTGCAAACTGGTCTTGGCTGGTGGTAAGGGGTGGCTCTACGAGCCAATCCTGCGTACGATTGAAGAATTGCAGCTCGAGTCAGAGGTGATCCTGCCCGGTTTTGTTCCCGATGAAGAACTGCCGCTGTGGTATAATTGCGCCGATGTTTTCGTCTACCCCTCACTCTATGAAGGATTTGGCCTGCCTGTTCTGGAGGCCATGGCCTGCGGCTGTCCGGTGATGGCTGCCAGAAGCTCCTCCCTCCCTGAAGTGGTTGGCGACGCAGGGCTATTGCTGACTCAAGATCAGCCTGAGGTATGGGCTGAAGAGCTGGTGCGCGTGTGCTCCAATGCAACGGTGCGCGCAGAGTTGCGCGAGCTGGGACTGGAGCGAGCCCGGCAATTCTCGTGGACGAAAATGGCTCGCGAGACGGTGCGGGTCTACCGGGAGGTGCTGTCTGGAGGCACGTAAGGTTTCCCGGCGAAAAGCACAGTGGAACAGCGCTGGCAGGGTTCTCCTCGACACAACATTGATCAACCTGGGGTTTGTGCTGGCCTACTGGGTACGGTATCAATGGCAGTGGTTCAGGCCGGTGGACGAGGTCTTCCTTGTGCCCTACAGCGTCTATTTCCCCTACTCCCTGGCCTTTACGGGAATCATGCTGGTGGTCTACTGGACCGAAGGCCTCTACAATCCCAGGCGCAAACGCTCCGCTTTCCACGAGGTTTGTATCATCATTCGTGGCGCCATCACGGGAGTGGCGGCTCTCTACATCCTATCCCTGGTCTACCGTGCCGTTTTGCTCTCGCGCTTGATCCCCGCCTACGCAGGTCTGGCTGTCGTGGCTCTGCTCAGCGGGGCAAGGGCAGTCGAACGAGTCATCCAGGGGCATCGGCGCAAGAAGGGTATCGGAGTGCAGCGTGTGCTCATCGTTGGCGCGGGCGAGATTGGCCGCATGGTGATGCGCAACATTGCCGCACAGCCAGAGCTGGGCTACCAGATTGTGGGTTTTGTTGATGACAAACCCGAGCGCGGAAGCCGGGATCTGGGTCGCTTCAAAGGGCTGGGCAGCACGGATCAGATTGCAGAGCTGGTCAAGCAGCACGCGGTGGATACGGTGATTGTGGCCCTGCCCTGGCTGGCGCATCGCAAGATCCTCGGCATAGTGAGCCAGTGTGAGCACCTGAACGTCGCGGTCAGGATCGTGCCCGACCTGTTCCAGATGAGCCTGAGCCAGGTCGATATCGACGACCTGAACGGAATTCCGCTGATTAGTACCAAGTCTCCGGTGATTATGGGCTGGAATCTGGCGGTCAAGCGAACGTTCGACGTGATCTTCTCGGCCCTGTTTCTGGTAATCCTTGCTCCGGTGATGCTGGTGATTGCCATTCTGATCAGACTCGATTCGCCCGGACCGGCCGTCTTTGCGCAGCAGCGGATCGGCCGGGGAGGCAAGCCGTTCACCGTCTTCAAGTTCCGCACTATGCGCTGCGGAGCAGAAGAAGAGCAAGAGTCACTCAGGGCGCTGAACGAGGCGAAAGGCCCGATGTTCAAGATCAAGGCCGATCCACGTTGCACTCCGCTGGGCCGATTCCTGAGGCGCATTAGCCTGGACGAGCTGCCCCAGTTCTACAACGTCCTGCGTGGCGAGATGAGCATGGTCGGTCCGCGGCCGCCGCTGCCTGGAGAAGTGCAGCAGTACCAAGAGTGGCACAAGAGGCGGCTGGAGATCCTGCCGGGACTGACCGGTTTGTGGCAGGTTAGTGGCCGGAGTGACCTGACCTTCGATGATATGGTTCTCCTCGACATCTACTACATTGAGAACTGGTCATTGCTGCTTGACCTGCGCATCGCGCTCAAGACGATACCGAGTGCGCTCTTCGCCAGAGGTGCCTATTGATGACTATGCCGCTTACTGCTTCCTCTCAAGCTGAGCTGGTTCGATTTGCTCAGGATCTGGTTCGCCTGCCCAGCCCCTCCGGCGAGGAGGGGGCGGTAGCCCAGCGACTCGTGGAAGAGATGCACCGCGTTGGCTTTGCGGAGGTACGCACTGACCGATTGGGCAACGTGATCGGGCGCATGGGCAGTGGGCCCGGCCCCGTGGTGATGCTCGAAGGCCATATGGATACTGTATCGTGTGGGGATGCCACACGCTGGCAGCACCCGCCCTTTGCCGGCGAGATCGCTGATGGTCTGCTCTATGGCCTCGGAGCGGCGGATATGAAGGGGGCGCTGGCATCCATGGTTTATGGCGCCAGGATGCTGCACGATGCCGGAGAGGCGCTGCAAGGCAGCCTGTATGTGGTAGGTGTGGTTCAGGAAGAGCCCTGCGAGGGGGCGGCCATCGGCCTTCTGCTTGAGCAAGAGAGTCTGCACCCCGACGTCGTGGTGATTGGGGAATCCACTGCCCTGCAACTGGCCCGCGGTCAGCGTGGGCGATTGGAGCTCAAGATCACCACCAGGGGCAAATCCTGTCACGCGTCCGCACCCTGGCGCGGCAAGAACGCTGTTGCCGACGCGGCCAGAATCGTCGTGTCTATGGAGTTGCTGTCGTCGCAGATGAGCAGCGATCTGTTCCTGGGCCGGGCGAGCATGGCCGTTACTGAGATCGCCAGCTCGGCTCTCAGCCGCAACGCGATCCCGGAGAGTTGCGAGTTGATCATTGATCGTCGTCTGACGAGCGGTGAAACAGAGGCCGGGGCGGTCGCCGAACTCAAGAACCTGATTAGCCGTGATGGTGTAGATGCCAAAGTGGAAGTGACCGAGTACCACGGGCGCACCTACACCGGCTATGAGTACCGCACCAGGCAGTATTTTCCCTGCTGGACCACGCCCGAGGACAACGAATGGCTGCGGCTACTGTCGACAGTAATCAAGAAGGAACTGGGATATCGGCCCAAGGTGGGCTGCTGGGACTTTTCCACCGATGGGGTGTTCACGGCCGGCGTGGCCGGAATCCCGACCATCGGATTTGGCCCTGGCGACGAGAGATTCGTACATATTCCCGACGAGCGGGTCAGCGTGAACAGTCTGATCGATGCAGCACGGGTCTATGCGAGTTTTGTCAGCGAGGCGTTGAAGAAGCCGTGCCATCACGTTGGCACCCTGAGATAGACCCGCGAGGAGAGTGGGATGGCCAAGAGAACAATTGGAACAGGCACCTATCTGTATCCAGTGCCGGCAGTGATGGTGACCTGCGGTCCCTTCAGCAAACCCAACATCATCACTCTGGCCTGGGTAGGCACCGTATGCTCTGACCCGCCGATGATCGGCATCAGCATTCGTCCGTCGCGCTTCTCGCATGGTCTGGTGAAGCAACAACTAGAGTTTGCCGTCAACCTGCCCACGGTCAACCTGGTGCGAGAGACTGACTATTGCGGTACGGTCTCGGGGCGGAAAGTAGACAAGTTTGCCACGACCGGCCTTACCTCTTTGCGTGGCCTGGAGACAGATACTGCGTTGATCGCCGAGTGCCCGCTGAACATTGAGTGTAAGGTGACGCAGGTTGTTTCGCTGGGCTCTCATGATTTGTTTCTCGGTCAGGTAGTAGCGGTGCAGGCGGAGGACAGTCTGGTAAACGCGCAGGGGGAGCTGGACCTATCCAAAGCAGAGCTCCTGGCATACGCCGGTGCGCGCTACTGGGGTCTGGGCAGTCTTCTCGGCGTGCATGGTTTCAGCGCCAGGAGCTGAGTGGGCTTGCGCGGTAGAGCCATTGTGGCCCTGACGATGGGCGGGCTCTAGGCCGGCAATGTCACGAGTATTGTACCCCGTGCCAGGGCCAGTCGGCTCTGTCGCGGGGTGCTTTTTGGTCAAGCCGCAAGCAGTAGCCGCCAGGCGCAATGCAACGAGCGTGCCCGCCGCGTGAACCAGGTGCGCACCCTGGAGGGTAAGGGTTGGAGACTGTGGCGGACCAGGAGGATTGTGGCCGCCGACAGGGAGGAACTATGGCTCTGTTCACTCGAGAGAGGCTTGAAGAGGATGAAGAGCAGCGATTGGCGCCGTACGCAATCAGGAGCGGCCAATCTCGCGGGCGGGTCCATCCGGAGACGGAACACCCCTATCGCACTGCGTTCCAGCGCGACCGCGACCGCATTGTGCACACTACCGCCTTTCGTCGGCTCGAGTACAAGACACAGGTCTTTGTGAACTATGAGGGCGACTACTACCGCACACGCCTCACGCACAGCATTGAAACGGCCCAGGTTGCTCGCACCATGGCCCGGGTGCTGGGATTGAATGAGGATCTCAGCGAGGCCATCTCCCTGGCACATGATCTGGGTCATACCCCCTTTGGTCACTCGGGCGAGACAGCTCTGAACGCGCTCATGAAGGACTACGGCGGCTTTAACCATACGGTGCAGAGCCTGCGCATAGTGGAATCGCTCGAGCGGCGGTACCCGCAGTTCTCCGGGTTGAATCTGACCTGGGAAGTGCGTGAGGGGATCGCCAAACATGCCACGGACTATGACCTGACCGACGCGCTGGAGTACGAACCGGAGACCAAGGCCAGCCTGGAGGCACAACTGGTGAACGTGGCCGACGAGATTGCCTATACCACTCACGACCTCGACGATGGACTGCGCTCCGGTCTACTGCAGGTCGATGATCTGCGCGAGATCGAGTTGTGGCGCCGGGGTAGGTCAAGCCTGGGCATAGATGTGGGCGACGTGTCCGAAATGGCCCGGCGCAGGACAGTGCGCCACCTGATCAACGAGTTGGTCACCGATGTGATCAACACCATCGACCGACAACTGCGTGAGCAGTACATCAATACTGCGGCCGACGTCCGTGCTGCCTCAAGCAACCTGGCCTGTTTTTCTCCCGAGATGGCGCAGCACAACCGCCAACTCAAGGACCTGCTTCTGGAGCGGCTCTACCGGCACTATCGTGTGATACGTATGCAGGTGAAGGCACAGAGACTGATCCGTCGGTTGTTCAGAGCCTACCTGGATGAGCCGAGGCAGTTGCCCCCGGAGATACAGTCCCGGGTGGCCGAGGGGCCTGCGGAGCGGGTGGTATGCGACTATGTGGCCGGAATGACGGATCGCTTTGCCATACAAGAGTATCGCAAGCTCTTTGACCCGGCCACGCGCGGGTGAGAAAACAATGACGCGAGAGGTATGCCTCCCGCGTCATCTCTTCCTCAAGCGAGCCCCGGTCCTGCTCAGGCAGGAGGAGCCTTGGGGAACACATCCAATTTGGCAACCAGTTTCGAAAAGACCATATTGGAAGAGTCCTCATAGTCCAGATCAACAATGGTGGCAACGAGCCGGAGGTTTTCCGACTCGAGCGTAAGCACCCTGTCCAGTCTTGCCTGCACTGGCTCCCCTCGCTCTGGCAGTCGAACGCTGAGCACCGGGTCATTGGCAGCCCCCTCGCTTAGCAGAAGCTTGGTCTGAGACTCGGTCGCGAGCTTGTCAAACATCCAGATATCGAAAGCTTTGAAATGTCCTGGCTCGCCGATGGCACGGGTCAGAGCTGCGATGCCGCACTCGCCCACGAATTCG
This sequence comes from Chloroflexi bacterium ADurb.Bin180, assembly GCA_002070215.1. Classification (NCBI taxonomy): domain Bacteria; kingdom Bacillati; phylum Chloroflexota; species Chloroflexi bacterium ADurb.Bin180. Next base: position 147,388 of record MWCV01000001.1, read on the forward strand.
CCGGCGAGCTCAATCGAAAAGGATACGTCGTACGCGTCGTCGCCAGAGTGGTACTCGGCAACAAAATGATTGGCGGAAGGCCCCACACCGGACACTGCCTCAACAGCCGGTTCCGCTTCCCTGTCAGGGGAGGGCTCCGGCGCCGGAGTAATTGGCCGCGGGCGGCGGGGCTCGCGCTTTTGCAGTTGTGTAAAGAGCACCATAACGCCACCGGCCAGCAGAATCAGGAAGAACGTCGTGCCAAGCACGCGCAACAGAGCCTTGCTGCCGCCGCTCGTTGGCTGTGTCGTAGGCTGTGGCTTGGGCTGCGCGGTGGGTGGGACGACTGTGCCGGCAGGGGGCAGGCCCAGCGCTGTAACGAGTCTCTGCAGGCGGATGGCGTCTTCTGCTTTGCCTGCCTGGCTGCGGGTCTGAGCAGAAGCCTCTATCATGGCCGAGAGATCAGCAGCGGTCTGCGCGGGCTTTTTGAGAGCCGACAGCCGCTCGCGAGCGAAATCAGCATTGCCGGTGAGCGCGTAAGACTCGGCGATGAGTTGAAGGTAGGCGTCCTGCTGGCTGGCTCTAAGATCCGAAGGGTCAGCATCGGTCCACTTGACTGGCCAGACATTCCACCCCAGGACCACCAGACCGATCACCAGGCCGAGTATGAAGGCCGCTAGGACCTGAATCGAGAGTGCTTTACGGAGCCACGCACCAATACTCTTCGCGGTCATCTTCTGCCTCCGCTCCATATTCTCACTGGTCGTGCGTCACCTATTCGATTGTAACATAACTCGGCAGGCAGCACAAGCAGGCTTGCTACCGTGCCTGCAGATCCTTGCGTGCCTGCGTCAGTACGACCACCTGGTCCTTCTTGAAGAGCACGATGTCCTCGATGCGGATGCCGCCCCAGCCAGGGATGTAGATGCCCGGTTCGATGGTACAGAGCATGCCTGGCTCAAAGACGGTGGTGCTCAGAGGCGACGCCCGCGGTCCTTCGTGCACGGCCAGGCCCACGCCGTGACCGAGACTATGGCCAAACTGCTCCCCGTAACCGGCCTCCCTGATAACGTTGCGGGCCAGGGCATCGATCTCCTGCCCGGTCATCCCGACTCTTGCGCCTTCTTCTGCTGCCAGTTGCGCGCGCAGCACAATGTCGTAGATCTCCTGCAGCTTCTTGTCCGGTTTGCCCAGACAGATGGTACGGGTAACGTCCGAATGGTAGCCATCGACGGTAGCCCCGAGGTCCAGGACGATTGGCTCGCCCTTTTGGATCGGCCGGTCCTGCAGCACAGCGTGCGGCTTGGCCCCGTTGGGGCCTGAACCGGCGATGATGTCAAATGACAGGCTCTCGGCACCATGGGTGCGCATGAAACTCTCCAGCTCCCAGGCGACTTCTTTCTCGGTCATGCCGACACGCAGCGTCTGCCGGATGTGGTCGAGGGCCGCATCGGACACGGCAATGGCCTTCTTCATCTTGGCCAGCTCACCCTGATCCTTGATCAGCCGCAGCCGCTCTACAGCATCCTGAAGCGGAACCAGACGCACTCCGCGGCAAGCCTTCTTCCATTCCTGGTATTGGTCGAATGACACGTGGGTGCTCTCAAAACCGAGAGTATGGATGCCATGTTCTTTCACCAATCGGCTCAGCGCCGCCGACGCCTTGCCTTCGACCTGCACCAGAGCAAAGTCGGGGGCTTCCTCTGCGACCTGCTGATAGTAGCGGGAATCAGTAAGAATGAGCTTGAGCTCGGCGGTGATTAGCAGGGCGGCCTCGCCCCCGGTGAATCCGCTGAGGTAGCGCTGGTTTTCTGGCCGCGTAACCAGTATTGCCTCCAGCCCTTGTTCCTTGAGTTGCTTGCGCAGTTTCTGCACACGCATTTCCGTGCCTCCTCCGTATGTGTTGGGATCTAGAGATGGTTCTTTGGTTCTTCTTGAGTGGATCCTGACTGATCCAGGGTGGTCCTTGCCAGGGGGTGCGAACGGAGATACACCTCGCGGGCACGGTTCTGGCTGATGTGGGTATAGATCTGCGTGGTACTGAGCCGGGCGTGGCCCAATAGCTCCTGTACCGAGCGCAGATCCGCTCCGCCGTCAAGCAAGTGCGTGGCAAAGGTGTGGCGCAGTGTGTGCGGCGACACCTTTTTCTCGATGCCACTGAGGCGGGTGTACTTCTTGGTAATGGTCATCACGCTGCGCGTGGTCAGCCGGCCTCCCAGCCGATTCAAGAACAGGGCATTGGTAGTGCGCTTCAGCAGTTTGGGTCTGCCGTGTTCAATGTAGTCAACCAGTGCATTGACTGCTGGCTCGCCAAGCAGAGCGATGCGTTCCTTGGCACCTTTGCCCCACACCAAAAGCTCGTGTCTGCGGGTATCCAGACTGGCCAGGTTCAGGCCGACCAGCTCGCTAACGCGGACTCCTCCGCCGTAGAGTACCTCGAGCATGGCCCGGTCGCGCAGGCCCTGTGGAGTGGTGAGATCGGGAGCAGTGACCAGCGTCCTGGCATCCGGTTGCGAGATGGCGCTGGGCAGGCGCTTGGGGAGCTTGGGTGAGGATACGGCGCGAAAGGGATTCTGCGGAACGATTCTCTCGCGCATCAAGAAGCGGCCAAAAGAGCGCAGCTCCGACAGCCGGCGGGCAATGCTCGCCTTGGCATAGCCCTGGCTGTTCAGCCAGCCGAGGTACCGCCGCAGGACAGTACGAGTCACATCGCTCCACTCGGAGATTCCGTCGGCTTCAAGGAACATCAAGAACTGGGCAATCTCGCGGCGATAGTTGGAGATGGTATAGGGCGATGCGTTGCGTTCCGCGGTCAGGTAGTTGAGGAAGCGCCTAAGGTCTTTTTGCATGCTCTCCCTCGGCAGTGAACACCGCTCCGCACTTGATACACTTGGTTTTGGCTTTGCCCGCTTCTGTGACCAGGCCTCCGCACCTGGGGCAAGGAGTGGGCAGAGGGCGGTTCCAAACGCTGAATTTGCAGTCCGGATACCTGGAGCAACTGAAAAAGACACGACTCTTGTGCGTCTTCCTCTGGACAAGGTCGGCGCCACACTCGGGGCATTTGGCGCCAGTCTTGATGACATACGGTTTGGTGTTGCGGCAGGCCGGGTAGTTGGAACAGGCCACAAACTTGCCAAAGCGTCCCAATTTCACCACCATCGGATTGCCGCATTTCTCGCAGTTGAATCCCGCCAGTTCGACCGGGATCTCCATCTTCTGGATATTCTGTTCAGCCAGCTCCAGGGCTTGTTGGAATGGTGTCCAGAAGCTCGCCAGCAGGCTCACCCAGTTAAGCTCGTTGGCGGCGACCCGGTCGAGGTCACCCTCCATGTGCGCCGTGAATTCGATGTTGACAATATCGGGAAAGTGTTTCACCAGCAGGTCGTTGACTGTGAATCCGAGCTCGGTTGGTTTGAGGTAGCGGTTGACGCGCTCAACATACTCGCGCTCCTGGATGGTGGAAATGATCGGAGCGTAGGTGCTGGGCCTGCCGATGCCGTGCTTTTCCAACTCGCGAATGAGGGTGGCCTCGGTGAATCGCGGCGGGGGCTCGGTAAAGTGCTGTTCTGGCAACAGTCGCAACAGGTCAAGCAGCTCGCCGGGCGTGAGAGGCGGAAGTGCTCCGGCGTCTTTTTCTTCTGGGCTTGGCTCGTCTTTGGCTTCATCGTAGACCAGCAAGAAGCCCGGAAAAGCCACGGTGGAGCCGGTCACACGAAACAGATATGGCCACTCCTTTAGCACACTGACCGGTACGATGGCGGCGGCGGTGACCCCGCCAGAGTGGTGACCTGCCTTGATGTCCACTGCGGTGACATCATAGATGGCCGGACGCATCTGGCAGGCGACAAATCGCCGCCAGATGAGCTGGTACAGGCGGAACTGATCTGCATCAAGATGGTCGCGAATAACCTCCGGCTCGCGCCAGACGGAGGTCGGGCGGATGCACTCATGGGCCTCCTGGGCGTTCGCCACACGCGTCTTGTAGGTCTGTGGCTGGTCGGGCAAGAACTCTGGGCCGTACTTCTTGGCAATCAGGTCGCGCGCCTGGGCGAGTGCTTCCGGAGCGATGCTGGTCGAGTCGGTGCGCATATAGGTGATCAGGCCGACCGGCTCAGGCTGGCCTATGTCCAGACCCTCGTAGAGCTGCTGGGCGATGACCATAGTGCGTTTGGGCGACATACCGAGCCGGCGGGAGGCATCTTGTTGTAGCGAGCTGGTAATGAACGGAGGGTAGGGGCGGCGCTGTCGCTGAGATTTGCGCACCTCTTCGACGGCGTAAGCCGCACCCTCAAGGTCGTCTACCACCGCCTGAGTGGCGGGCTGGGTCTTGAGATCGACGTCGTGCCCGCGAATCTTTTGGAGCTTGGCCAGAAAGCTGGGGCGCGGATCGAGTGGTCTGGTTTCCTGCTTGGCCAACTCGGCTGATATCGACCAGTACTCGACCGGGACAAAGGCCAGGATCTCTCTCTCCCGCTCAACGACCAGCCGAACGGCGACGGACTGCACGCGGCCGGCGGAGAGGCGGCTGCGAACCTTGCGCCAGAGCAGGGGGCTAATCTTGTAGCCAACGAGGCGATCCAGCAATCGGCGGGCCTGCTGGGCATTGATCAGACTCACGTCCAGAGCACGAGGGTGCTCAAACGCCCGGCGTACAGCCTCGGGTGTGATTTCGTGAAAGACGACTCGCTGCGTTTTGGCCTCAGGGATTGACGCCGCTACCAGAACGTGCCAGGCGATGGCTTCACCCTCGCGGTCGGGGTCAGTGGCCAGGAATACTTCTGCCGCCTGCTGCCCGGCCAGAGTCAGCCGCTTGACGGTCTCGCGCTTTTCCTTGGGCACCGTATAAGTTGGGGTGAAATCGTGGTCGATGTCGATGCTGAGCTTGGAGCGCAGCAGGTCACGCACGTGGCCCAGCGAGGCTTCCACGGCATAGCCCTCACCGAGAAAGCGGCGTATGGTGCGGGACTTGGCCGGTGATTCGACGATGACCAGCTTGGTGCCGGGCGGTAGCTGGATTGCGGCGCTCCCGGTCCGTTTGCGGCTGGTTTTCGTGGTAGTGCTCTTTCCGCCGGTCTTTGTGCCCGGTGTCTTGGGTTTCACCAGCGAGGTGTGGGCCGAGGTCGCGCCCATCTTGACCAGGGAAGAGCCGCAGGCCGGGCAAGTGCCGCGCGTTGCCGGCTGGCCTCTGGCAGTGAACACCGGCTCAGGGTTCTGGATCGCCTGTTTCTGGCGACACTTGAGGCAATAGGCGATGGCCTCTTGGGAAGGTGACGGTCTCCCAGTCGCAGTCATAGGGCTATTGTATCACAGCGCGGTGTTGATGCAAGGGGCCGGGCACTCAGGCCGGCGGCGGGAGTCCTGCCTGACTCAAGAGTTCTGGTAACGAAACCTCTTGTTTCGATGTGCCAAGCAGAAGGCATAGATTGACAGCGGTTCTCTGCCTGACCCGTGACAGGTCTGGTTTTCTACCCAGCTCTTTTTGCATTGAGGTGATCTTGACGGCTGGCAGGCCACAGGGAACGATGAGGTCAAAATGGGCGAGGTTAGGTGCGACATTGATGGCGAGACCGTGGAACGTGATGCCCTGCTGAATACGCGCCCCGAGCGCAGCTACTTTGCTTTCACCTACCCAGACTCCAATCAAGCTCTGCCGCCGTTGCGCCTGGATGCCAAAATCGGACAGCGTGCGGATGACTGCCTCCTCAAGCAGGTGCATATAGTCCGACACCGCCAGATGGTGCTCGGCGAGGGAGAGAATTGGGTAACCCACTAACTGGCCTGGTCCGTGGTAGGTGACATCGCCGCCGCGCTCTACTCGGTGGATGGCAATGCCGGCGCTGCGGAGCTGGTCATTGGAGGCAAGGATGTGCGCCGCGTCCGCGTTGCGACCGAGAGTGATGGTTGGTTCATGCTCCAGCAGAAGAAGCACGTCTCCGATGCGCTGGTTCCGCCGCGCCTCAACCAGCGTATGCTGGAGCTCCCATACACGCAGATATGGTTCGCATCCCAGATTGAGGACTAGCACTGTGCCACGTGGACCTGCTGCAGACTACTGGGAGGGCGGAGGAAGGACGTGGTCGGGAGGTTCGTCCTCAGACTCGCCAAAGTTGCTCTCGACCAGCTCCTGAAGGGCCTTGACTGCCTCAAGCTCATCAGGGCCTGTGGCACGGATCGTGATCTGGGTACCCATGGTAGCTCCAAGTGTAAGCAGGTTGAGAATACTCTTGGCATTGGCCTGATGGTCGTTCCTAGCAACGGTAATCGTGGTTGAGGTGAACTTTTTCGCTAGCTGGACGAATAGACGGGCTGGGCGCGCGTGAAGGCCACCATTGTGTTTGATGGTCAGCGTTACTTCTTGCATGGGGAGGCTTCTGTCAGGACTGGACCCTGGCCTAATATAGCGCCAGAAAAACCGCGTTGGCCACGGGCAAACTCGGCAATGGGTAGCGGCCTCTTGCCGGCAAGCTGCACCTCATCCAGAACGAGCAATCCCTCGCCGGTCGCCACGGCAAACTCGGTGCCGTGCGCAATGACAGCGCCGGGGGCCTGTGACGGCGTGGCAGCAGCAGTGACATGCGCACGTAGGATGGTGAGCTGTCGGTCGCCCCAGTTGGTGAAGGAGCCAGGCCAGGGTTGGTAGGCGCGTATCTCGCGCTCAATTCTCCCGGCCGACCGGGACCAGTCGATGCGGCCGTGCTCGCGCTCGAGCATCTGACAGTAGGTGGCGAGAGAGTCATCCTGCTTCTGCGGCGTGATCTGGCCGGCAAACCAGGCCGGAAGGGTCTTCAGTAGCAAGTCCGCACCGAGCGCAGCCATCTTGTCGGTCAGTGTGGCCGATGTGTCGTCGGGAGAGACAGGCAGAGCACGCTGGGCCAGAATGGGGCCTGTGTCCATCCCCGCATCCATCTGCATAATGGTGATGCCGGTCTGCAAGTCCCCGGCAAGAATCGCCGCCGGAATGGGCGCCGCACCCCGGTAGTGTGGGAGCAAGGAGCCATGCACATTGATACATCCATAAGGGGGCAGAGAGAGGATCGTGGCTGGTAGTATCTGGCCAAAGGCGGCGACGACAATCGCGTCCGGGTGCAGCTCTCGCAGCTGCTCTACCACGTCCGGCTGCCGCACCTTCAGCGGCTGCAGTACAGGGATCCAATGCTCCAGGGCAAGCGCTTTAACGGGTGAAGGATGGGGTTTTCTGCCGCGACCCGAATCGGCATCTGGCTGGGTGACTACCGCCGCGACCTCGTAGTGGCCAATCAGGGCGGAGAGAATAACCCGCGCCAGATTCGGGGTGCCCATAAAGACGATACGCTGCATGCTCTTGCCTTTCCTGTCGCCCAACAGGTGCTATTCTAGCACGGCACAAAGCGGGCACCAAAACGGTCTTCCTTTGGAAGAGCGTGCTGCCGGATGCAACCAGAAATCAATTCCTGCGTATAATAGTATTGAGGAGGTAGAGAGATGACTAGTGACGATCAGAATCTGAATAGTCCTGTACCAGAGATACCCGTGCCGGAGAGCGCACCAGCTGAACCGCAGCCATCCGCAGAGCCGCAGCCAAGCGACTTTGTTGTGCCAGAGTCGGTTCCTGTGCCCCCTCCGACCCCATCGGCATCTTCCTGGCCGGCCAAGGACGCGTCGGACAATGACAAACTGATGGCAGGGCTGGCCTACGCCACGCAGATAATTGTTCCGGTTATCGTTCCGGCGGTGATGCTGCTGTCTGACGAGAGCAAAGCTCGCCCGTTCCAAAAGTTCCATGCGATTCAGTCGCTGGGGTTCCTGGTGGCTGGCGTGGTCTATGAGGTGCTGGCTACCATCGTGTATTTCCTGCTCAGCGTCGTTACAGCGGGCTGTCTGGCCTGTGTGCTCTGGGTGCTCTTCCTGGTGCCTGTCGTTCCGGCTCTGTACTATGCCTGGCAGGCCTACAAGGGGCTCTATTTCAAGATCCCCTTCCTGACCGAGTTTATGGTCAACAGCAAGTGGCTGGAGATTCCGGCCGAATAAGGTAAGCAAAAGCCCCCGACGCCGCGTCGGGGGCTTTTCTTTGCGTTCGCGGAGTGAGACCCTATAATCACTGGACGCCTGAGGCCATGGCTATCCTCGCCGACGCCCGCACCATCAATGGGTGAAGGACGCCTCACTACGAAAGGACCTGCTGATTGACCAGTCCGCCCAAACGTTGGGACATTCTGCCCCCCGCACCAACGGACTATGCCGCCAGCCTGTCTGATCTGTCTCCCCTGCTTGTGCAGTTGCTCTACAACCGCAGCATTCTTACTGCTGAGGAAGCAGGGGCTTTCCTGTCCTGCGCGTATGAGGAGGGTAATCCCTTCCGGCTCAAGGGCATGAGCGAAGCCGTGACGCGTCTGCGCCAGGCACTCAGGGCTCATGAGCCGATCGCCGTCTATGGTGACTATGACGTTGACGGTGTGAGTGCCACTGCGCTGCTGGTTCCGGTGCTCAGCTCGCTTGGGGCGACGGTAACCCCCTATATACCCAGCCGGATGGAAGAAGGTTATGGACTGAACGTAGACGCTCTGCAGCAGTTGGCCCAACAGGGAATCAGGCTGGTGGTGACGGTTGACTGCGGCGCGCGTTCCGTGGCCGAGGCCGAGGCAGCGAGCCGGCTTGGCCTGGACCTGATTATCACCGACCACCACACCCCGGGAGATGCTCTGCCACAGGCTGTGGCAGTCATCGACCCCAAACGCGAAGACGACGCTTATCCATTCAAGCAACTGGCCGGCGTTGGGCTGGCTTTCAAGCTGGCTCAGGCTTTGCTGAAAACGGAAAGGCAGGTGCCCCTTTGTCGAGAGTGCAGCCTGCCAAAAGAAGAGGACTGGCTCGACCTGGTCGCCCTGGGAACCGTAGCTGACCTGGCGCCACTGGTGGGCGAGAATCGAACGCTGGTGTGCCGGGGGCTGACCGAGCTGCGCCAGGCCAGGAGGCCAGGGGTTGCGGCGATGCTACAAGAGGCCGCGGTACTGCCCCAGAACGTGGATGCCTATGTGATCGGGTTTGTCCTTGGCCCGCGCCTGAACGCCGCTGGCCGGCTCGAGAGTGCTTTTGCCAGTTATGAGCTGCTCACCACGCTATCTCAAGACAGGGCTCGTGTCCTGGCCGACCAACTGGGAGGGCAAAACCGGGAGCGCCAGAAGCTGATGCTTCAGGGCGTAGAAAAGGCGCGTCAGGAAGTTGTCGCTTTGGGAGACCAGAGGGTCTACGTGCTGGCAGATGAAGGTTATCTGGTGGGTCTGGCCGGCCTTGTTGCCAGCCGTATCACGGATGAGTTTCATCGACCATCGGTGGTGATTGCACTGGAGCCAGATGTGAGCCGCGGCTCGGCGCGCAGCATTAGCACTTTCCACATCACCAGGGCGCTTGATGAGTGCCGCGGCCTGATGGAGCGGCATGGCGGTCACGCCGCAGCCGCTGGACTGACGATACGCAATGAAAACATCGACTCCCTGCGGTCGGAACTGCTGCGAATCGCCGACCGCGATCTGACGGAAGAGGACCTGGTGCCTTCATTGAAGATAGACTGGGTACAGCCGTTGACCGATGTGAACGGCAATACGTGGCAGCAAATCGAGTTGCTGCGCCCCTTTGGAGTAGGCAACCCGACGCCGGTCCTGGCCAGCGCCAACGTAGAGGTGAGAGAGGCGCGAAGCATCGGCACGGACAGACCCGGTCTCAAGCTCAAGTTGAGCGATGGGCGTGCGGTGTGGGATGCCGTTGCCTTTCAAGGGGTCACTCGTGAGCAACTGGCCCCTCGTATCGACGTGGCCTATACTCTCCAGAGGCGAACCTGGAACGGGCAAACGCGGCTGGAGATGATCATCAAAGACGTGAGACCCGCCGGGTACGTGGCGGGCCTGCAACCGAAGCAGGCTCGGCACAAGTAGACAGAGGGAGCGATGGAGAACACAGGCCTGATTGGTGACATCCTCGCCCTGCTGGGCGTCTTCTTTCTGGGCTTTGTGGCCGGGGTGCTCTTTGCACCGGTCCAGCGTCTGCTGGCTGGAGTCGTGAGGGGTCCCAAGGTCCTCGTCAAAGGTGCACAAGCAGTGAGCACCAGGCTGCTAGAAGCTCTCTCCTCGGCGGAAGACCGGATTGACAACAGCCGGGTGAGTCAGAGTCTGACCAACGCCGTAACGGGAGTGCTGACGATAGGGCTAAGGCAGGCCGAGGCCGCCTTCCGCGAAGGGAGAGAAGCATTTGACCGCGGCGACTATGGCACAGCGCGGCGCAGGCTATCTCTGGCGCTCCTCTGGGACCAGCGTGTCGAGCTGGCTCCGATGCACATTTCGGCCCATCTTAAGCTGGGTATGCTTGATGAGAACAAAGGCGACTTTGCCGAGGCCAAGAAGCACTACCAGAGAGCAGCACAGCTCGATCCAAACAACACCGAGGCTGCGGCTCGCCTTGGGATAGTCCATTTTCGACTCAAGGAGAATGGAGCGGCGCTCTTCCAGCTCCAGCGGGCTCTGGAACTCGATCCGTCGAATCTCGACACACACTACAGCCTGTACACCGTGTACCGTCAGGCGGGGATGGAGAAAGAAGCGCTCGAGCAACTGCGCATCATCAAAGCGGGCGAGAGCGCAGACAAGCTGGTCGAGCTCTTCGCCCAGCATGGTGCTGAGCACTTTAGGTTGGAAGCATATGTGGAGGCGGCAGCAGACTATGAACTGGCTCTGCAACTGATGCCACAGTCGCTGCCTCTATATCTAGCGCTGGGCGACCTGTATTACCTGATGAAGCAGCCACGCACTGCGGTCGAGACCTGGTGCAGAGGGCTATGGGAGGGGTACTCTGAAGCCCTGGCTGAGCGGGTTCAAACCGTGGCCAACGAAGCGGACAATGTCTGGGAGATCATCACTCTGGTCAGGGACTGTACCGAACGCCATCCTCAAGACGGGCGATATGGCTTGCTCCTCTCCCGACTCTTGCACCTGGTCGGTGCTGAGGAGGAGAGGGTGGCCAGGCTGGAGGCAGCGGCGAGGGTCAGTGCGCCGCCAGTAGCTGCGCTGATGGAACTGGGCGAGCTCTATGCGCAGGCCGGCGATGCGGAGCGAGCCAGCCAGTGCTATCGAAACGGACTGATGGCTGTTCGTGGCCAGCAAGAGGTTTTTTGCTGTCGAGTCTGTGGAAACGTCAGCAGCGAGAACCAACAACGCTGCTTTCGGTGTGGTAATTGGCAGACCTTTGAATCTAGAGTGCGCGCCGGGTGTGAGAAGAGAAGTACGGTACCGCTCGACCTGCTCGAGAGGGCGAGCAATGTACGACACCGCCTGGGGTCGACGTGGAGCAGAATCAGGGGCCTTCTCCCTTCAGCAGCACCGCATTCTCGAGAGGAAGACAAGCCGGTATGAACGACACGCAGATAGTAGACCAGATGATTGGGCGCGAGGACGATGTGGCTTACGTCATGGCATGCGCGCGCGATGCCGAGTGCTGTGCCATCGTCGGGGTCAGCAACATTGGCAAATCGACCCTTCTGCGGGCGCTGTCATCGTCGGAGCTTCAAAAGAAACACCTGGGTGGGTCAGACCGCGAGCACCTGTTTGTGTACGTCGACCTGAATCTGGTATCTCAGGTTACTGAACAGGGTTTCTACGAGGCGATCCTACGGAACATGCTGCAGGAACTTGCGTCGCGGGGCGGGGAAGAGGGATTGCGGCAGACGGTGCAAGTAGGCTACAAGGCCGTCGTTAGTGCTGATAACCCGTTTATGATACCGCTGGCCTTTGAGGACAGCATTCAGGCCCTGTGCACGGGACAGCCAGCCAGGCTGGTTCTGCTGCTCGACGAGTTTGACGAGGTCTTTGCAGAAGTGGACTCGCGGGCCTTTGTTCGCCTCAGGGCGCTCAGGGACAGACTGCGGGAGAGCCTTTGCTACGTCACCGCAACCGGGCGTCCCCTGAACGACAGCCAACGCGACCATGCGACGGGTGAGTTCTGCGAGATGTTCGCCGCGCATACGAGGTTTCTCAAGCCGCTGTCGACGCAGTCCTCGCAGGCCCTGCTGGACGCGTGGGCGCGACGTACGCGTACTCCGCTGACGACCGACGACATCAGCTTAATTGCCGAGGTAGCCGGCGGGCATCCTGTTCTGCTGGAAACCAGCGCGCGCGTCATCACGCGCGCGCGAGAGGAGGCCGCCTGGCACCTAGCGTCGTCAGACTATGGCCACATTCGCGAGCGGCTGGACGGCGATGCTGTGGTGAGAATCGAGTGCGCCAAACTATGGAATGACCTGAGCGTGCTGGAACAAGAAGCTCTGATTGCCTTGCTCAATGGCCAGGAGGTAGCCAGAGCGGACACACTCATCGACAAAGGGATTGTGCAAGTCACATCGACTGGCAAGAGCGTATTCTCGGAATTGCTGGCCGGTTTTGCCAGGCGACAGCAGTTGGTGCGCCGACGCGGTCCACAGGGCATCCGGATCGATGTTGAAGCCGGTGATGTCTGGGTGGATGGCAAGCTGGCGCCGCTGCTGACGGACTTGGAGTACAAGCTGCTTTTGCTGCTTTATGGCAATCTGGATCGCATTTGTGACAAGTACAAGATTGTCGAATCGGTCTGGGGAGAGAACTATATTGACCAAGTGGACGACGCACGGATAGAAAAGCTGGTCAGTCGCCTGCGTGAAAAGCTGGAACCGAATCCGGTTGAGCCCAAGTACGTAATGACCGTCCGCGGCCGTGGCTACAAGCTGGTAGGTCCGGAGTGAGGATCACCTCGGGAGTAGGTTGTCAGCTTGGCGTCGGCTGGGAGTCATGAAGTATCTACTTACCGATAGTAGAATACAACCACAAGAGTGCCCACAGGGCATGGTCTGATTCTAACCTGGGAGGTTATGAAAATGGCAGCACTTTTGGATCGGGTCAAGACTCTGATATCGGCTAACCTGAACTACATTGTCAGCCAGGCTCTCAAGGCCAACAGTATGGCTGTCGTCGATGAGTACATCCGCAAGGTCGAGGACAACCTCGAGGCGCTGGAAGACGCGGCCGCCACCGTGGGTGGAGAGGCCAAGACGATCAAGCGCAAGTTCGACGACCTCGATGCTCAGACAAAAGAGCTCGACCGCAACATCGACCTGTTCCTGACTCAGGGCAAGGAAGATCTGGCTCAGGCGGCACAGTACCGTTACAACACCGTCAAGCGCCTGGCCGACACCTACGGCGAGCAGGCCAGGGCTCAGGAGTCAGAGTACAAAAAGCTCCTGGACGCCAAGCTCAAGCTGGAGGCCAAGCTCACTGAGGCCAAGCGAGAGCGGACCGAGCTCCAGGCAATGCTTGACCTGGCCAAGAGCAAGGAGCTGACGCACAAGGTGGTCGAAGGCGTCGGCGGCGTGACCGGGGCGCAGGGCGGGATGCAAGAGATTCGCGATGAGATCCAGCGCCGGCTGGACAAAGCGACAGCGCAGGGTGAGATTGACGCCACGCGCCTCGACAACCAGATGGCCGAAGCTCTGGAGAAGGACACCATTGATCGCCAGCTCGCGGCCCGCAAGGCACGACTGGGAATGTAGCTCGGGGTGACCGGGTCTCGGCGAACCCTGCCACGATTCAGGCAGGGTTCGCCCGGCGCAGTTGCGGCGTTTGGACCGGCGAACAACAACCGGACCTATGCGCCGGTGACTCGACGATTGGAAGCCATGTCGACAGACATTGACTTGATGGCCTCTGGAGATGTGCTATGAACAGGACACGGCTGGTCTTTGTGATTGTGCTGCTGCTGGCAACCGCCGTGGTGGCGGCGTCTGTGCTGGTGCGGCGTGCAGGAGGAGTTGGACCACTGATCGACCAACCTCAAGATATCGAGGTGCGGGTGGTCTGTGCTCTGCCTGTTGAGCCCTTTGTGCAGGATGCGGCCAAGCAGTTCAACGCCGAGAAACACAAGCTTGAGAACCGAGTGATCCATGTGACCGTGGAGCCAATGGACGGCCTGACGGCAATGGGGCGCTACGAGCGCGGCGAGATGTCACCGTTTCCGACGGTGTGGATCCCCGACAGCCGCTATCTGGTCGAGCTGGTCAATGCTACGTTCAAGGAGCAGCGTGGGCGTGACATCTTCTTGACCGGCGGAGAGTACCGGTCGCGGCCAATTGCGGTTTCGCTGTTCTCGTGGGGCATCTACTCCAGTCGGGCTGCCGTGGTGCGCACCAAGTACGGTGAAATCGACTGGCGGGCGATCCACGATGCAGCGATTGCGAAGGGAGGCTGGCCGGAACTTGGCGGCTCGGCCGACTGGGGCTATTTCAAACTGGTGGTTCCGAATCCCCGCCGCAACGTCGGCGGACTGGCGGCGATGGTGGCTGCTGCGGGCGAGTACTATGGCCGCACGGACATCAGTGTGGCTGACGTCACCAACCCGCAGTTCCAGCAGTGGCTGAAAGAGCTGATGGGCGCGGTCACTGACTTTAGCAGCCTGGGATCGTACTCGGTGGAGAACCTGGCCCTCTTTGGCTATTCGATGGGCGATGGCGGCCAGTTGCTGGAGAGCGACCTGCTGATCAACATGGCTGGCATCCTGAACCGCTGGCAAGACCCGCTGGTGATTGTCTATCCGAAGTATGTCACCTGGTTCGACTTTCCCTACACGGTCTGGATGGGCGATGAAACAAGCGCCGTGGAGAAGAACGCCGCCCTCGAGTTCGAACGATTCTTGCTGCTGCCTGAGGTGCAAAAGCGTGCGGTGCAGCTAGGTCTGAGGCCGGCGAACACCGAAGTGCCGGTGACCGAGCCCAACAGCCTCTTCGTCCAGTGGGAATCTCAGGGGGCGATGACGGTTGTGCCCAGAACGACAATGATGCGCAGCCCTGACCGAGATGTGCTGCTGGCTCTGCTGCGTTGGTTCGACCTCAATGTGACCGAGCGGTAGGAGGTGAGCCATGGGCCGACAGCAGACGAGACAGAAACGGGCACTGCCCTGGTTGGCGGTACTGACGACCGTCCTGCTGGGAGCATTGGTACTCTGCGGATCATGTTCCCTGGTGTACCAGGTGGCATTGCGCGACCGGCAGAAGGCGCAGGGTGGCAACGAAGTCACTCTGCGCATCGCCTACTCCCCCGATAAGGAGGTTCTTTTCCAGGAGCTGGTCAAGCGCTTTAACAACAGTAAGGCCAGGAGCCAGAACGGCAAGCGCATCGTCGTTGTGGCTACTGCGGTGGAGCCAGAGTCGATGCTGACTGCCGCAACGCAGGGCGAGTTCGACGCCCTGTGTCCCGACTCGTCGATCTGGTTGGCTCAACTCGAGTTCGACTGGCAGGAGAGCCACGGTTCAGAGTCGTCTATCATTGGGGATACGACCCGGTTTGCCGTCAGCCCGATTGTGATCGCCATGTGGGCTGACACAGCTCGCTCGATGGGTTATCCCGACAAAGCGATCGGGTGGATGGACCTGCTGAACCTGGCGCACGGCAATCCTGATTTTCGCTGGAGCCACCCTTCGACTTCTTCAGCCAGCGGGTTGCTGGCGACGCTGGCTACTTTCTATGCCGGCGCGGGCAAGACCCGCGGTCTGACCGTGGACGACGTGACAAAGCAGAGCACCCTGGACTATGTGGCGGCACTGGAAAAGACGGTACGCTACTATGGAGAGGGTGAGCGTGCCGTCATACAGCAGGTAGCCGAGAAGGGGCGCAGTTACCTGGACGCGTTTGTGGTCCAGGAGCAACTGCTGATTCAGTATAACCGCGGGCACTCGGACAAACTGGTGGCAATCTACCCCGTTGAGGGAGCAACGTGGGCCGATCACCCGCTGGTGTTCCTTGAGCGGGCTGAGGTTACGGCCGATGTGCGAGATGCCTACCATCGGTTCTGTGACCTGCTGCTTTCACCAGAAGCGCAAGCACTGGTGCTGTCCAGCGGCTATCGACCGACAGATCTGAGCATTCCATTGGACTCGGTGGCCTCACCCATCAAGCTGGCGCTGGGAGTGGATCCAAGCCAGCCCAAGACCACGTTGCAGATTCCGGGGCCGACGGTGAT
The DNA here is from genome assembly GCA_002070215.1 of Chloroflexi bacterium ADurb.Bin180. Classification (NCBI taxonomy): domain Bacteria; kingdom Bacillati; phylum Chloroflexota; species Chloroflexi bacterium ADurb.Bin180. The sequence goes on from MWCV01000001.1 coordinate 163,372, forward strand.
TCAGGTTGTGCGTGATGTCTGGCAGTATGCCAAGCGCAAGGCCAATGTCTATCTGGTAGCTGATGTGTCGGGGAGTATGCAGGGCAAGAAACTGGAACAGGCTCGGGAGGCTTTTCTGACCTTCCTCGACATGATCAAGGGAGATCAGGAGAGGGTAGGATTGGTGGTGTTCTCCTCCAGCGAGGTACTGGCAGAACCACTGGCTGAGCTGGAACAGAATCGCGCCAGACTCAAGGCTCAGATTGAAGGTCTTTCGGCGGGAGGCGATACAGCATTGCTGGACGCCGTCAACCTGGCCTACGAGCGGCTGCAGCAGGCGGGTGACAAAGAGCGCATCAACGCCATTGTCGTGATGACCGATGGCAGGGAGAACAACTCGAGCATTCGCCTGAAGGACTTGACCAGCAAGATGCGGCGCGAGAATCAATCTGGCGTATCAGTAGTAGTGTTCTGTGTTGCCTATGGCGACGATGCTGAGATCGATACGCTGGAGCAGCTATCGTCGGTGACGGGCGGCCAGACAAGGCGAGGAAGCACCGCGACGATTCAAGAGCTCTACAAGCTCCTTTCGACTTACTTCTAGAGATTAACTGGCCTGGCTTTGACAAGGAGCCACCCATGGCGAGAAACAACGAACTGAAACAGCGCGCGACGCAGGCGATCATCGCTCACGCCGTCTTTCGGCTGGAGAGCGCCCTGACGATCGCGCTAACAATGATCCTGGCAGTGCTGGTGCCGCAGCCGTTTCCGTGGTGGCAGTGGTGGTACTGGTTGGTGCTCGGGCTGGTTGGCGAGGTACTCGTCATCTATACCAGCGTTACCGATGAGATGACCGGACGCAAAGTGGTGTCGGACATGCTGAGACAGCAATTCAATCCGGCCGAGATTCGGTCGGCCGAGTACCGTCAGCGGGTGGAGAAAGCGTTGGAGTACCGTCAGCAGATCGAAGAACATGCGCGGCTGGCACCCAAAGGGTTGCTGCGAGACCACCTCATTGATACAACAGCCGGTGTGGCCGACTGGGTCTCCAATGTCTTTGGTCTGGCCAAGAGGCTGGACCGTTACCAGGCGGACTCGATGCTGCAGAGAGACCAAAGAGACCTGCCGCGTGAGATTGCTGCTCTGCGGGTGCGGTGGCAGCGCGAAGATAGCGACGCGGTCAAGCAGGAACTGCAGCAGGCGATCACGGCCAAGGAGAACCAGCTAGTCAATCTCCAAAAGCTGCAGAATGCCATGGAGAAAGCACAGTATCAACTGGAGACAACCCTTACCGCCCTGGGCACTGTGTACTCGCAGATACTTCTCATCAGTGCCAAGGATATCGATTCCGGCCGAGCTAGACGCCTGCGCGAGGATATCTCTGACCAGGTGGCCGCGCTGCAGTCCTTACAGTCAACACTGGATGAGGTATATGGTCAGCCCGTGTAGGACACGAAGAGCTGTAGTGGTCGTGTAGGAGGTTGTTGGTGTTCAAGAGGAACAGATACGCCATCTGCGTTGTGGTGGTTTTGTCTCTGGTGCTGATGACACAGACCGGGTGCGGGCGTTCCAGGCTCAAGGGCGAGGTGTTCGTCTACGTGGCGGCGCCACTATCCGGTTGGCAGGCTGACGGTGGTCAGACGGTTGTTGGCGGAGTGCGGCTCATGGCCGACAGGATCAACCGGGCTGGCGGATTGCTGGGCTATCACGTGAACGTCGTGGCTCTCGATGACGAAGCCGACTCTGACGTTGCAGTGAGCGTGGCGGAGCAGATCAAGGCGGCGCTACAAGAGGGGAAAAAGGTCATCGGCGTCGTCGGGCACTATAACAGCGGCCAGACACTGGCGGCGATGGAGGTATACAAAGACCTGCCATTGATCATCGTTACTCCAACTGCCAGCGACGTGAGCATCACGCGCAAGGGCTATAGCAACTTTTTCCGGGTCAATGCCACCGACGCCGCCCAGGCACCGGTCGATGCGCGGTTCCTGGTTGAGAAGCTTGGGGCCAGGCGCATTGTGGTCGTTCATGCGAACAACGAGTACGGGCGCGGTCTGCGCGACCAAATGCGGTCGGCCTTGAAGACACTGTCGCTGGAACCGTTGGCCGTGATCGAGATTCCCGAGGCCGCGACGAGCCAGAGCAAGGCCGTGGTGCAGATCAAGGAGCTCCAACCGGACGCCGTCTTTCTGGCGGGTTACGAGACCGAGGGCTATGTGCTTCTTCCGGAGCTCCGCGAGGCAGGCATAACGGCACCGTTTATGGCCAGTGATGGCTGCTTCCTGTATGAATTCATCGATGGAAGCGGTCCGGCAGCCGAGGGGGCCTATGTCAGTGGCATCACGCCTGACCCCAAGGTTGTAGCCGACAAGAAATGGTGGGTCGATTATCAGCAAATTGAGACACGCAACCCCGGCACATACAGTGTGGCTGGATACAGTGCTATGGACGTGATTGCGGCGGGAGTTCGCCAGGCCAACAGCTTTGATGCCAAGCTGGTAGAGAAGGCGCTGCGCAGTCTCAAGTTGCAGACTCTGGTAGGTAGTGTACAATTCGACTCATCTGGCGACCTAGAGGAGCAAAAGGTGTACGTGTTTCAGGTCAAGGACGGCGAGTTTGTGCAGCTACCAGCGGAGTAACACCAGCGCATGGAGCTGATCCTGGGGGCGAAGCATGACTCTGCTCCCTCAACAGGAGATGACGGCTTGGACGGTCCCCGAATTGCGATCCGAATAGGTCCCCTGGCCATTGCGTGGTATGGTATCATCATTGTTGGTGCGGCAATGTTTGCCGCGTGGCTTGCTGAGAGAGAGGCCAAGCGCCGCGGCGACGACCCGGAGCATGTGTGGAACGCGCTCTTGCTCTGCCTGATCTTGGGCATGGTGGGCGCCCGGCTCTACCACATCGTATCGAGCCTTGACTATTACCTTCAGCACCCGACCGAGATGCTGAACACGCGGCAGGGCGGTCTGGCCATCTACGGCGCTGTGGCGGGGGGC